>USHP01000145.1 GCA_900554625.1 uncultured Eubacteriales bacterium
GGACAGGGCGCTGGCAGCGTCAATCAGCCGCTCCTCCAGCGGGTCCAGCAGGCCGCAGGGGGCCATGTCTTGCAGCCAGTCGGATAGATTCGCATCTGTGACTAGCCCATTGGCGCAGTAGGGGATCACGCCCATACCCACGGCTGTGGGAGTGTTGGGCATGATGCGGATGATGGGGATCTCCGCTCCTACAAATTCCTGAATCTGGGCCAGGGTCAGACCTGCTGCCATGGTAATCAGCACAGGCTTGCGCTGGGCCAGCACCGGGGCCAGAGGGACAAGCATATCAGCCATCATGTGGGGTTTTACCGCCAGGAAAATCCGTTGGCAGGACTGGGCAATGGTTTGGTTATCCCCATAGGAGATTCCCAGTTCCTCCGCCAGGGTTTTGGCCTTGCCGGAGCGGTCGGAAACCAGAATGTCTTTGGTGCTGCGGCTCAGTGCCCGGGCGACAGCGCCGCCCATATTGCCGCAGCCGATAAATCCGTATTTCATAGCAGCCTCCTTATCGGATATGTCCGGTGCCGTGGATGATGTACTTGTAGGTGGTCAGTTCCCGCAGACCCATGGGGCCACGGGCGTGGAGTTTCTGGGTGGAAATACCCATTTCGCAGCCCAGGCCAAATTCGCCGCCGTCGGTGAAGCGGGTGGAGGCGTTGACATAAACTGCCGCACTGTCCACCCCGGCGATGAACATCTGCTCCGCCTCTTTGCTCTGGGTGACGATGGCCTCACTGTGACCGGTGGAGTGGGCGGCAATGTGGGAGACCGCTTCCTGAACACCGTCCACACATTTGACTGCCAGAATGTAGTCTAGGAACTCGGTGTCAAAGTCCAGTTCTCCTGCTGCCTTGCCGGGAATGATGGCGGCGGCGGTTTCGTCCAGGCGAAGCTCCACCGGATGGGTGGCATTCACTACCAGTCGGTCATGGAGCATGGGAAGGAAGGTGGGGGCGATGGCCTTGTCCACCAGCAGTACTTCTTCAGCGTTGCAAACGCTGGGACGACTGGTTTTGGCGTTTTCCACAATGTTCAGCGCCATGGACAGGTCGGCGGTTTTCTCCACATACACATGGCAGATGCCGGTGCCGGTGGCAATGCAGGGAACGGTGGCGGTGCGCACGCAGGTGTTAATCAGCCCGGCGCCGCCCCGGGGAATCAGAAGATCCACATAGCCGTTGGCGGTCATCAAAGCAGTGGCGCTGTCCCGGGAGGTATCCTGCACCAGATTCACCGCCGTTTCCGGGATGCCCTGCTGTCTCAGTCCTGCCCGGAGGGCGGTGACAATGGCGTTGGCGCTGCGGAAAGCTTCCTTGCCGCCCCTTAGGATGCAGACATTGCCGCTTTTCAGAGCCAGAGCAGCGGCGTCGCTGGTAACGTTGGGACGGCTTTCATAAATAATGGCTACCACGCCCATGGGAACGGACACTTTCTGAATTTGCAGCCCGTCGCTGCGGGTGTGTTCTTCCCAAATTCGTCCAACCGGGTCGGGAAGTGCGGCCACCTCCCGGATGCCCTGGGCCATTGCGGCAATCCGGGAGCTTGTCAGCAGCAGCCGGTCCAGCATGACCTGGGACACGGTGCCTTTGGCCGCTTCCAGATCCAGGGCGTTGGCACTCAGAATGGCCTGCTCCTGTTCCAGCAGGGCATCGGCCATGGCGTTGAGAGCGGCGTTTTTTTGCGCAGATGTCAGGCAGGAAACCTGGGCTTTTGCAGCCTTGGCTTGTTCCAGCATGGTTTTCATAGTCATTCCTCCCGGGTAAAGGTTGTGCCGATATTCTGACCGTCCAGAATACGGTAGAGATTTTCCGGATCATTGCCGTTGGCGATAACCATATCGCAGCCGCAGCTCAAGCAGATTTCCGCGGCCCGCAGCTTGGTGACCATGCCGCCAGTACCCTGCTGGGAACTGCTGACTCCTGCCAGCTGGCGGACGCTGTCATCCAGCCGGGTAATCCGGTGCAGCAGCTGGGCATCGGGATGGGCATGAGGGTCGGCGGTGTAAAGACCGTCAATATCCGACAGCAGAATCAGAAGGTCCGCCCCGATGCTCTGGGCCACAATGGCGGCCAGGGTATCGTTGTCACCGATGACGATTTCTTCTGTGGCCACGGTATCGTTTTCGTTCAGGATGGGCAGCGCGCCCAGTTCCAGCAGCCGGTTCAGGGTGTTGGTGAAATTGGCGTGGCGGCGTTCATTTTGGGTGTCGTCGCCGGTAATCAGCAGCTGGGCCACGGTGTGGTGATATTCACCGAAAATCTTGTCGTAGAAATACATCAGTTCACACTGTCCCACAGCGGCGGCTGCCTGCTTGGTGGGGATATCTCCGGGCCGCTGCCGCAGACCCAGCTTGCCCACGCCCATGCCGATGGCGCCGGAGGAAACCAGAATCAGCTCGTGGCCTGCATTTTTGATGTCGCTCATGACCTTGCACAGCGCTTCTACCCGGCGAATGTTCAGGTGTCCCGTGGGGTGTGCCAGGGTGGAAGTGCCGATTTTCACTACAATGCGCATACGCATCCCTCCCGGAGAAAAAAGAATTTTCTGCAATTATAGCACCGGGGTACGATAAAATAAAGAGGAAGACAAAAAAATGGGTGCCATTTGGCACCCATTTTTGACAAAGAATTATGTTCTGTGTATCCCGAACAGGGGCTTTGCCACCCGCTTGTACAGCAGCAGCGTCAGCAGGGAGATGACAGCACCTTTGATCAGGTTTAGAGGCGCCACGCAGAGAATCACAAAGCTGGTGACGCTGTTGATACCGCCCCGGATTTCTGCACCCATGGCAAGGATGGCTTCCAGGGGGATGCCGTACAGTTCAGCAAATTTCGGCAGCAGATACACCGCATTGAAGGCGGTGCCGAAAATGGTCATGGAGAGAGTGCCCAGAATCATGCCGATGATGGCGCTGTGCTTGCTCTTGTGGGCGTGATACCAGATGGTCGCCGGCAGAACAAAGGCGCAGCCTACCACAAAGTTGGCCAGATCTCCTACAAAGGCGGTGGAGGTTCCTTTCAGCAGCAGCTTCAGCAGAATTTTCACACCTTCACAGACCACCGTAGCGCTGGGTCCTAAGTAAAAGCCGCACAGCAGCACCGGCAGTTCCGAAAAGTCCAGCTTGTAGAATTCCGGCGCAATCAGCAGCAGGGGGAAATCCAGCATGTGCAGCACGGCGGCAATGGCGGCGCAGATGCCGATCAGGCATACCCGCCGGGCGGGGGTCACGATGCGCTTCTGGGGCAGGAACCGCTCTGCCAGATGGGCCAGCAGAGTCAGAACCACTACCAGCACCACGCACATCAGCACAAACGTTACATTGCCCTGAAACTGCTCCCAAAGGTTTGTCATAATTGGTCACCTCGTAAAAAGAATACGCCCTGGGAATAGACCCAGGGCGCGAAAATAAACGCAATTGTGTGCAATACGGCACATTTGCGTATCTTCTTCCATCCAGACTATACTGTCGGTTCCGGAGTTGCACCGAATCAACGCCTAAGCGCTCGCGGACTATACCGCCGGTGGGGAATTGCGCCCCGCCCTGAAGATACTGTTCAGTTCTCTTACAAGATAGCACGGCCGTGTCCTCTTGTCAAGAGGGCACGGCTGTAGTAGAATAAAAACGAAAAAGCCCCAAACCATCCCAAATGTTGGGACAGTCTGGGGCGCAGATATCAGCGGGCGGTATCCGGATTTCCGGTGGTCTGGGGTACGGTAGTGGCGGCAGTTGTGCCGGTAGGAGCCGTGGTTGCCGCTGTAGGTGCCGGTGCAGTGGTGGCAGAGGTGCCGGACTGAGGCATTTTGAAGCCGCGAATGTGCCCCTTTGCCGCAGTATCCGTTACATCACCGCCGATGATCTCATTTTTGTATACCAGCACCGTGGCGTACACCGGTTCGCTGGCGCCGGGGTAGTTGTTGAGTTGGTAGACATAACGCATCACGCTTTTCCCGGCGTATTTGCTCAGATCGTAGCCCTGGCTTTTTTGCAGCTGGTTGTAGCGGTCGAATGCTTCGCTGGTTTCCTGGGGAATTTTCACCTGGCTGGATTGTACCGGGGAAGTGGTCACATCCCAGCCGAAGGTTTTTAAGAATTCCACCCGGGCGTCGTTGCTGCTGGCAGCAGCGGGAGCGGCGGTCTGGGTAGAATCGCCGCCGCCCAGCAGCAGAATCAGCGACAGAACCAGCGCGGCCACTGCTGCCAGTGCCAGCATGATTTTTTTCATATCGACCTTTGCGGTCATAACCATCATAGATTGATCCCTCCTGTTTTCCATCGGTGCTACAGCCTATGCCGGGAGGGACGAGGATAGAACGGAGGACGTATGCAGCGATTGGACAAATTCCTGTGCGACAGCGGGGCAGGCACCCGCAGCCAGGTGAAGCTCATTCTGAGAGCCGGACGGGTGGCGGTGGATGGCCAGCCGGAAAAGGACGGCAGCCGGAAAATTGACCCGGAAAGCCAGAACATTACCCTGGACGGGGAAGTGCTGGGAGGAAAATACCGGGCAGTCTTTCTGATGAACAAGCCGGCGGGCTACGTTACCGCTACGGAAGACCCCAGAGAACCGACGGTAATGGAGCTTCTGCCCCAGGACATCCGGTATCTGGATCTGAAGCCCGTGGGGCGGCTGGACAAGGCCACAGAGGGGCTGCTGCTGTTTACCAATGACGGAGACCTTCTGCACCGGCTGATCTCCCCGAAAAATCAGGTGCCCAAGGTCTATTATGCCCGCCATGAGGGGCAGGCGGGGGGAGAAGATGTCCGGGCCTTCCGGGAAGGGCTGGTTCTGGGGGACGGAACCCGGTGCCTCAGTGCCAAGCTGGAACCTTTGGGGCCGGGAGAGAGCCGGATTACCATCTGCGAAGGCAAATATCACCAGGTTCGCCGGATGATGGCCAGCCGGAATATGACGGTATTGTACCTGGAGCGGCAGCAGGAAGGGCAGCTTACTTTGGGAGAACTGCCCAGAGGAAGCCTGCGCCAGCTGACCGAGCAGGAGATTCAGAAGTTGGAGCAGCTGTAATGAGGGCTGTCAGTCCTTCCTGTCGGTCAATTTGCTGGTAATTTTCCCCTGATTTTCCGATGGAGCAGGGCTACAGTGGGAATATTACCTAAAAATCATGACATATTTTGCAGTAAAATGTCAAAAGGTACTTGCAATATGCGCAAAAGCTGTGTATAATGAAAACGCAAATTTGTGAAATGCGCATTTATGCAAGATACTAAGGAGTGACAGAAAGATGTCCAACAGTGTTTTTCAGAGCGTAATTGTCCAGCTCAGAGATGTTTCTGACCGTACCTTCGGCGTAATCGACACCGAGGGAAGCGTGGTTTCCTGCACCGATATGTCCATGCTTGGTGAGCGCTGGACGGAAGCTGCCCTGAAAGTGGGCAACGCCTCCGACAGTATGGTTACCTTCGCCCAAAAGACCTTTAAGGCCATTGTGGGCAACTCCAACTATTTTGAGTATGCCGTATTCTGCACCGGCGACGACGAAATGGCCCGCAGCTTCTGCACCATGGCCTACATCGCCCTGAACGATGCCAAGA
>USHP01000146.1 GCA_900554625.1 uncultured Eubacteriales bacterium
GGTTGACAACTGCCCCAAGACCCTGAAGGAAGCTATCTCCAAGGAAGATGCCGAGAAGCTGGTTGCCGAGCTGAAGGAAGCTGGCGCCGAGGCCGAGATCAAGTAAGTTATCTCTCCTTATACGGCTATGCCGCCGCCAGAATTGGCGGCGGCTTTTTCCATAACATGTGCAAATGTAATGCGCACTGAGAGGTTACGCCCTTCTTCCCCCGAAAGGATTTCCTATGGATTTTACCACCATTGCTCCCAGCATTCCCCAGGATATCAACCAAATCATCTCCGGTGCTTCGTCCTACTTTCCTGAGGAAGTACGGCAAATGATCCGCCATGCGTCATCGTATGTGCCGAATCAGATCGACCTGATGAGCACCGCGCTTTTTCTTCTGTATTTCACCGCCGCAGCTTTGATTGTTGGCTTTTTGGGCCGTGTGATTTTGGGAAAACGTTCCAGTCTGAATCATGCGCTGTCCTCGGTGGTGGCGATTTTGTTTATCTATGCCGTGACTATCGTGGTGTATACGTTCCGTCCGTGGAATTTGGATGAGCTGCTGTCTCCCTTGCCATTGGTCTCGTTTTCCGGAGAATATCTCATTATCTTCCCCATTGTGGATATGGATTTTCTTCCGCTTTGCAGTCAGATTCTCTCACTGGTGATTTTGTCCTTTCTGGTCAACGCCATTGATACCTTCATCCCAAAAGGAAATTCCTTTTTGGGTTGGTATGCGCTGCGCTTTCTGTCTGTAATTTTGTCCATGGGACTGCATCTGCTGGTTACCTGGGCTTTCCGTACCTATCTGCCAGGATTCCTGGTGACCTACGCACCCACTGTGCTGCTGATTCTGCTGACGATTATGCTTTTGTCCGGTGTTCTGAGTCTGGTGCTTGGTTTGGTGATCTTTATTGCCAATCCATTTCTTGGCGCCATGTACAGCTTTTTCTTTTCCAACATCATCGGCAAGCAAATCAGCAAAGCTGTCTTTACCAGTGCGATTTTGTGTGTGATTGTGTATTTGCTGGAGTACTTCGGATATACCATTATCAGCATCAGCGCTGCTGCGCTGGTGGCCTATATTCCTCTGGTGATCGTTCTGTTGGTTCTCTGGTATCTAATCGGACATACTCTATAAAGCCTTGCCCTCTGCTTCGGCAGAGGGCTTTTTGCTTTCGTTGACACCCTATCTCAGGCGTGGTAAAATATCCCAGAGGTGACTTTATGAAACGATTTGCTTTTCTTCTTTCTCTGCTGCTTCTATGTGGCTGTGCTTCCCCGGAGGCAACCCAGGCCACTGTACCTACAGCAGCTCCCACCGCCGCTCCGACTACGACCCCTACCACAGTCCCTACCCAACCAGCTCCCACGGAGCCGGAGGATCCCATCCGTCTGATGCTCAATCAGATGTCCTTGGAAGAACGGGTCGGACAGCTGTTTCTGGCAAGATGTGACGCAAACACCGCAGTTACGGATTTGCAGACGTATCATTTAGGTGGTTTTGTTCTGTTTGCGCAGGATTTTGAAGGGCAAACTCCGGATTCTCTCCGGGAAAAACTCACATCCTACCAATCCGCTGCAAAAATTCCCATGTTGATTGCAGTGGACGAAGAAGGCGGTACGGTTACCCGGGTCAGCCGGTACAGCGCATTTCGCGCCTCTCCTTTCTTATCTCCCCGGGAGTATTACGAACAGGGCGGTATGGAGCTGGTTGTGCAGGCTGAGGCGGAAAAAAGTCAGCTTCTGCACGATTTGGGGATTTCCGTTAACCTAGGACCGGTGTGCGATCTGGCAGACGATCCCCAGGCGTTTATGTACCAGCGTTCTATGGGTTCCGACATCCAAACCGTTTCGGATTTTGTCACGTCCACGGTGCAGATCATGGGTGAAAACAGCATCGGCAGTGCGCTGAAGCATTTTCCCGGTTACGGCAACAACACGGACACCCACACCGGTATAGTGGTAGACAGCCGCTCTCTGGATGAGCTGGCTCAGCGGGATCTGCTTCCCTTTGCCGCCGGAATTCAGGCCGGATGTGACGCGATTCTGGTCAGCCACACCATTGTGGAGGCTTTTGACCCTTCCCTGCCCGCTTCCTTGTCTCCTGCGGTCCATCAGTATCTTCGGGAGGACATGGGTTTTTCCGGGGTGATTCTGACCGACGATTTGGTGATGCAGGCCATTACGGACACCTACGGTGCCGGAGAAGCCGCTGTAATGGCTGTTCTGGCGGGAAATGACCTGTTGTGCTCCACAGAGTATGCCACCCAGTATCAGGCAGTATTGGACGCTGTACTGGAAGGTAGAATCGACATAGATGTGCTGAACCAGGCCGTGGGGCATGTTCTGCAATGGAAAATTGATCTTGGGTTACTCGACCCGGAAGCTTGGCTTCAAGCCGCAGAATAATAAACAGCCTGCACCAAACTTGGGTGCAGGCTGTTTGTATCATTCAGGCATTTTCAATAGCGGCGATCACGGGCGCAACTGCGTCGGTGTTCACCGTCTCCATCAGGCCGTTGTCATAGGCTTCCGCCACAGCGGGATCGATGGGCAGTCTGGCCAACACAGGCAGCTGGAATTTCTGGGCAACCTGGTCCAGGTGGGACTTACCAAACACGCTGATTTCCTTACCGCAGTCCGGGCAGCGCAGGTAAGAATAATTCTCCACAAAGCCCAGCACCGGGATGTGCATCATGTTTGCCATCTTCACAGCCTTGGCAACGATCATGGAAACCAGATCCTGGGGGCTAGTGACAATCACCACGCCGTCAATGGGTAGGCTCTGGAACACGGTCAGCGGTACGTCACCGGTTCCGGGAGGCATGTCCACAAACATATAATCCACATCTTCCCAAATGACATCCGTCCAGAACTGCTTGACGGCACCGGCAATGACGGGGCCACGCCAAACCACCGGATCAGCAGGGTTATCCAGCAGCAGGTTGATGGACATCACCTGGATGCCGCCACGGGTCAGGGCAGGATAGAGGCCATCTTCGTTGGCACCCTGGCACTCGGTAACACCAAAAGCGGTAGGTGCAGAGGGACCGGTAATATCCGCATCCAGCACGGCCACGCGCTTACCCTGACGGGCCATTGCCACAGCCAGCATGGAAGTAACCGTGGACTTACCAACGCCGCCCTTACCGGACACTACGGCGATTACCTTCTTTACCTTAGATTTGGGATTCAGCTTTTCCAGCAAGCTCTCCGCCTTGCGGTCACCGCAGGAAGAGCTGCTGCAGCTGGAGCAGTTGCCATTGCAAGAACTCATTGTTATCTCGCTCCTTTGATTTTTTCTTTCTGTATTATAGGTCTTAGGTGGGGAACTGTCAACCTTCCCCCGGAAAATAGAACCTTTAGTTTACTCCTGGGCAGCTTCCCACTGCTCCATCAGTTCCATCAAAACCGCTTCCGCTTCTTCCTTTTCAGACAGAAGCCGGGTCAGTTCCTGATAGTCGGCAGCGGCAGCTTCAATTTTGCTGTCGTAATCTGCAATGACAGCTTCCTGCTTTTCAATTTCCCGCTCCAGTTTGCGGATCAGCTTGTCCACATCTTTGGTTCCACCCTTGGGACGCTCTTTTTTGGGCTTTGGTGCAGCAACAGCCACGGGCTTTGCGGCGGCTTCACGCTCCAAAATGGAGCGGTATTTTTGGTAGCCGCAGGGGAAATCCCGAATCTGCCCATCTTCCAGCAGCCAGATCCGTTCGGCAAACTTTTCGATAAAGTACCGGTCGTGGGAAACAAACAGCAGCACGCCTTCAAATTCCTCGATGGCGGCTTCCACCCACTCCCGGGAAGCAATATCCAGGTGGTTGGTCGGTTCGTCCAAAATCAGCAGATTGATCTTTTCATCCATCAGCATGCACAGCCGCAGCCGGGACTGCTCGCCGCCGGAAAGGTTTTTCACCTGCTTGAATACGTCCTCCCCCTGGAACAGGAAGGCGCCCAGCCGATCCCGGGCCATCTGGGGGGTACAGTTCTTTTCATAGAGCATGGTGTCGTACAGACTCCGCTCCGGGTTGCGGAATTGGATGATCTGGGGAAGATAGCCCCATTTTACCGTGGGACCAAACTGAATCTTTCCCTGGCAATCCTCTTCCCCCAGCAGGCACTTGATGAAGGTGGATTTTCCGGTGCCGTTATCTCCCAGCAAGGCAATCCGCTCACCGGCTTCCACGTTCAGGTTCACATCGGAGAACAGCAGCCGGTCGCCAAAGGACTTGCTGACGTTCTTCATCTTAAACACCACATCGCCGGAAAAGTCCTTTTCTCCAAAGGTTGCCTTCATGGTGCGCTCTTTTTTGGGCTTTTCCGTTTTCTTGATCCGCTCCATCCGGTGCTGAATGGACATGGCCCGGCGGTACAGGGTGCGGTTATTGATGCCCCAACCCTTCATCCGCTCCACGGTGTAGCCCAGCTGCTTGAGCTTGGCCTGCTCCTGCTCGTACTGCTTCAGCTGCAAGTCAAAGCGGGCCTGCTTTTCGTCCATGTAGAACGAGTAGTTGCCGGAATAGAATTCGGCGTGGCCTTCGGTAATCTCAATTACCCGGTCCGCCACCTGGTCGATAAAATACCGGTCGTGGGAAATGGCCAAAACCGTGCCTTTGAAGGCGTTGATATATTGTTCCAGCCACTCCACGCTGTTTAAGTCCAGGTGGTTCGTCGGCTCGTCCAGCAATAGGATGTCCGTTTTTTCCAACAGCAGTCTTGCCAGGTTGACACGGGTCTTTTCTCCGCCGGACAGGCTGGCAAATTCCTGCACCCGCTGGGTCTGGGGAATTCCCAGGCCGTTGCAGATTTTGTCCACCTCAACATCCATTTCATAACCGCCGCCGGATTGGAAGCGATTGGTCAGGGTATCGTATTCCCGCAGCTGTTCCTGGGTGGCACCGTTGGCCATTTCCCGCTCCAGACGCTCCATCTTGCGCTTACAGGCCATCAGCTGGGCATAGGCGGAGCGGAGCACATCCTCTACAGTGTACCCATCCGGGAAGTTGGGGATCTGGGAAATCAAGCCCAGACGTTTGTTGGGGTTCACGTATACTTCACCGTCATCGTAATCCATCTGGCCTGTGAGAATATTGAATAGGGTGGTTTTTCCGCAGCCGTTGCGGCCCAGAATCGCCACGCACTCCCCTTCCTGAATCTCAAAACTCAGGCCATCCAGAAGATTTTCTCCGATGACGAAAAATTTTGTCAGATTTTTGACTTGAATATCTACCATGGTCTCTCTCCAATATTGATACTGGGGACAAAGCACTACAACGACTGCAGAATCTGCTTCAGTTCTTCCAGGGAATACAGCAGATTCAGCGCCTGGAGCATGGCATTGGCGCTCATATGCTCCGGAAAATTGCAGGCTTTCAGTAATTGCTTTCGTTTCTCATGGGCGTTGGCACCGCCGGACAGGCCCAGTTCCATCAAATCCTGCTTGGTGATTTCTGTCTTGGACTCAGCGGTTTCCTCCTCCATCGTGGCACCCGCCCGGCGCAGGGC
>USHP01000147.1 GCA_900554625.1 uncultured Eubacteriales bacterium
TAGCCGTGGCCTGTGGAGAAGCCGCCGTGGAACAGTTTCAGAATATCAATCTGGCAGCAGGTGGTGGTCAGGGAATAGAAGTCAAAGTCATGGATGTGGATGTCACCTTCCCGGTAAGCCTTGGCATGTTCCGGGCGGAGCAGATACATCTCGTTATACGCCTTGGCACCGGCAGCGCCGATTTGCAGCATGGCGCCCATGGCGGTGTTGCCGTCGATATTGGCGTTGTCCCGCTTCATGTCACTGATCCGGGCATCAGTGTTGGTGATTTCATCGATGGTTTTCATCAGGCTGGTGTTGGCCTCTCTGGCCCGGGTACGATTGGCCCGGTAGAGGATATAGGCCTTGGCAGCGGAACTGAAGCCATGGTTCATCAGCTGGCGTTCCACGGCATCCTGAATGGCTTCGATGTTGGGAGCTTCGGCGGGAAAATGGGCTTCCAGTTCCCGCTGCACATCGCCCGCCACTCTGGCGGCATCCGATGCATCACCGTCCTGGGCGGCTTCCATGGAGCGCAAAATGGCGGAAGCAATCTTGTGCTGGTCAAACAAGACCACTCTGCCATCTCGCTTGATAATGCTGGTAATCATAGGCATAAATCCTGCCTTTCTGAAGAAATTGGAGGAGCAAAACGCTGATATTTCAAAGGAAACACTATATATTGTGCTTACTTGCGAAAACCTCCACAATATATTGCCACAACCAGAGCGGTTTGTCAAGAGAAAAAGAATCTCCCTGCCGCTGGGGGTGGTGGTTTACAGGGTGGTTATGCTCACTCTTTTGCCGGCTTTGGATATCATACAACCTATTGTGCCCAATAAACGCCACTTTTCAAAAAAATTACGGCAGTGCTTTTGCACTGCCGTGAAGGCTATCCGAATACTTCGAAGGCTGCTACGGTTCGCAGCAGTTCCGGCTCCACCCGCTCCCGGCCATAGGCATCGAGAAAGCGGTCATAGTAGGCGTTGGTTTGCAGGTTGAAAAACAAGGTCCATACACCCCAGAACAGGTCAATGTGCCGATCTCCCACTCCGGCGCAGTCCAGATCCAGAAAACCGGAGAAACGCCACCGATCCAGCATAATGTTTGGCAGGCAGTAATCCCCGTGAATCAACGTGTCAGAGCGAAGGGCGCTGCTGCCTTCCTGTACCACGGCCCAGGCGTCCTCCCGGGAGGCGAATCCCCAGTTGGAGGGAAACAGGTCTGGGTCATATTTTCCCGCCTGATAATTGCGCTGAGCGGTTTCCCGATAGGTGCGGCAACGGTCGGGAACAGGGCAGCCGGTAAAGTCCTGGTCGTGAAGCTGGCGCAGCAGGCCGGCCAGAGTGTCGCACAGCCGCTTCGGGTTATCCAGATATTCGGGGAACACGCAGTCCTCCCCGGGCAGTTTCCTGGTCAGCAGCCAGTCACGGTCCAGGGTGCGGTAGGCCAGCACCTCCGCGGCAAGGCCTTTGCCGTGAAAATACCGGGTCATATCCCCTTCGGCTTTCATAGCGCCTGACGGAGCGGTTTTCAGGTACATGCCGCCCTCTGCTTCCAAGTAGTAGACCCGGGCTGCCGCAGAGCAGCTGCTGTCGTAGACATTCCCCTTTTCCAGAAAGGGACGAAATTCCGAAGGGAAGGCCTCAGGTTCCGGACGGATTGGGGTTCGCTTCATGGGGTTCTTCCTGAGGAAGGGTGACGATTCGGGGAGCGTGCCCCATGGCGGGGATCAGCTTCTGCATCAGATCCTCGGTAGAAAAGCACAGGCTGGAGGTGTTGATGCAGGGATGGCAGCCGAAAACGCTCTGGTGCAGCAGCTCCTCGTCGATCAGCAGCTGCACCTGATTTTCCTTGTCGTTCATCAGCCCCGGGACGCTGAGAGAACCGGGGGTAATATCCAGGAAGGCTTCCATATGTTCTGCCGAGGCAAAGGACAGCCGGGAGGAGCCTATGGCCTTAGACAGCACGCTGGTACGAAAGGGCTTGTCCGGCGGCAGCAGCAACAGGTAAAAGGCGGTCTGCTGCCGGTTGCACAGCAGCAGATTCTTGCAGATCTCAGCCCCAAAGGCCTGATCAATCTGGACACAGGCTTCCATGGTCATGGCGGCGGGGTGATCGGCCCGACGGTAAGCAATTCCCAGACTGTCCAGCAGGTCGTAGCAGCGAACTTCTTTGGCAAGCCGCTCTCCACAGTTTTCCGGGCGGCCGGTAAAAATCTCCATGGTGGTTCCTCCTTTTTTACAGAATTTTTCGCATCATCACAGCGGCAACGGATTCGCCGCTGCGCAGTCGGTAGGCATCGGGAATCCGGGCCAGTTCCTGGAATCTCAGACGGCGGTATAGGTTCCCGGCGCGCTGGTTTCCATCCATGTGGTCCAGTTCCAGATAGGACATTCCGGATGTTTTTGCCAGAGAAATGGCGGCTTCCATCAAAGCGGTGGCAATGCCCAGACACCAGTAGTCTTTCCGGACAGCCAGGGCAAGACTTCCCCGGTGGCGGATTTTCTGTCGGGTATTTCCCTGAAGCGCCACATTTCCTGCCAGAACGCCATCGACCACGCAAACCAGCATGGCGCTGTTGGGGCTTTGACAGATCGCTTCCAGAAAACGGGTTTCTCCTGCCACATCTTCCGTGCATTCCTCGGGATACCGCAGAAGGTAATCCGTTTCGCCAGCGGTGTCCTTCAGAAATGCCAGCATGGCTTCCGCATCCGATGGAAGCACGCTGCGCACGGTGGCCTGCCGGCCGTCTTTCAAAAGAACGGTTTTTTCTGCAAATTGCATAGCGTTCACCTCTTTCCCAGCTGCCAGAACGCGACGGCGCTGGCGGCTGCTACGTTCAAAGAATCCACCCCATGAAACATGGGGATTTTAACGGTGTAGTCACAGCTGGCAATGGTATCGTTGGTCAGGCCATCGCCTTCGCTGCCCAGGACAATGGCAAGCTTCTCTTCTCCCATCAAATCGGGGTCGTCGACCGAGACCGAATCCTCCCGCAGGGCCATGGCGGCGGTTTTGAAGCCCATTTCTTTCAGCAGGCGCATACCTTCCTCCGGCCATTGGGGGGTATAGGTCCAGGAAATCTGAAACACGGTGCCCATGCTTACCCGGGCGCTGCGGCGGTACAAAGGATTGCTGCATCCGGGGGTGAGCAAAACTGCATCCATACCCAGGGCGGCAGCGGAGCGGAAAATGGCGCCGATGTTGGTGGGGTTCATGATGTTTTCCAGAACCACGATTCGGCTGGCCCCAGCACAGAGCTGCTGGGCAGTGGGCAGGGGAGGGCGGCGCATGGCGCACAGCACGCCTCGGGTCAGGTGATAGCCGGTGAGGTTGCACAGCAGTTCTTCATCGGCGGTATAAACCGGAACCTCCGGGCAGCGCTGCAGAATCTCCCGGGCGGCACCGGTAATGTCTTTGCGCTCCATCAGCAGGCTTACCGGCTGGCAGCCGGCATCCAGCGCCCGATGGATCACCTTGGGACTTTCCGCGATGAACATGCCCTTGGCAGGTTCAAAGCGGTTGAGCAGCTGGGCTTCCGTCAGCCGGGCGTACACATCCAGTTCCGGTGCGGAAAAGTCGGTAATTTCAATTACATTGGCCATAAGCAGGGTCCTTTCCCTTGGGACAAATTTTCTATATCATAGCAGAATGGAAGAAAAAAGTCAAAAATTTCCCGCCTTCCGAAGAAGGCGGGAAAGGGAAGCCTATTCAGGCGAATGTCTTATGGATCAAGCTTCGGGCAGCAGGGGCTCGTTGATGTTCCAGCAGACATAGTAGGTACCGATCTGGCCGGCGACCACGAACTCTTCGGGATACTCAGTCTTCAGAGTCTCGATTTCGTTGGTGGGAACGTCGTCGATCAGCTGCCAGGTGCCGTTCTTGAAGTTGGTCAGCATGTTGTTGCTGTCATCGGACAGGAAGAACTTGATCTCGTTCATGGAAACTTCGTCAGCGCCATGGAAGTTCTCGTTCTTGGTCAGGGTGATGACGGAGTTGTGCTCCCAGTTGCTCATCTTGTAAGCACCGTTGGAAACGTAAGTAGAGGGATCGGTAGCCCAAGCCTCGTTGGAAACAACGTCCTCACGAACGGGGAAGTAGGTGGGGAAGGCCAGCAGCTCGTTCCAGTAAGCAACAGGAGTGTTCAGAGTGACTTCCAGAGTCTTGTCGTCCAGAGCCTTTACAGCCAGCTCAGCGCCTTCGGTACCGGCCCAAACGTCGGAGTAACCCTTGACAACTTCGAACATGTAGCAGTAGTCAGCAGCCAGTTCCACAGAAGCGGCACGCTTCCAAGCGTACTCGAAGTCATGAGCGGTCAGATCCTTGCCGTCGGACCACTTCAGGCCGTCCTTCAGGGTGTAGGTGTAGGTGATGGTGCCGTCGTCGTTGGCAACGCCTTCCACCAGCTCCTCAGCGCAGTCAGGAACGATGACCAGGTTGCCGTTCTCGTCCTGATCCCACTTGGCCAGACCGGCGAACAGGTGAGAAACCAGAGTAGCGCCGTCAACGGTGGAGTTCAGAGCGGGGTCCAGAGTGTCGGGCTCGGAAGCCATGCAGACGGAGATGGTGTCACCGCTGCCGTTGACAGTGGTGCGGTAGAAGTACTTGTAACCCAGGGGGTTGCCGAAGTAGCCTTCCACGGAGTCATCCAGCATGTACAGGTCGGTGTAGAAGTACAGAGGAACGATAGCGCCGGTGGACATAACCATGTCCTCAGCGATGTGCATCAGAGCGTAACGGGTATCGTTGTCGGTGCAGGTCTTGATCAGGGGGATCAGAACGTCGTAGGTCTCAGCCCAGGTGCCGTCCTCAACCTTAACGTCGTAGCCGTACTCGGTCAGGTCCAGATCGTAAGCAGCCACAGTAGCGTGGTCGCCCTTGCCGAACTGCACGTCGTTGTTGCCGGAGCCGGTGGTCCACATATCCAGGAAGGAGATGGGATCGTTGTAGTCGGCCAGCCAGCCGTTACGGGCGATGGAGTAAGCGCCGTCCTTACGGGAGTTCAGGAAGGTGTTCCATTCCTGGTTCTCCAGCTGCAGATTGATACCCACAGCAGCGAAAGCGGACTGCAGATATTCACCGATGGCCTTGTGGGCGTCGCCGGTGTTGTACAGGTAGGTCAGAGTGGGGAAGTTGGTGAACATGCCGTTTTCGTCAACTTCGTAGTACTTGGACAGAATTTCGTAGGCTTCTGCATAGTTAGCTTCGAAAGCTTCCTTTGCCGTGTTGTAGTAGCCAACGTAATCCTCGCTGCTGCCGGCATTCTCATAGAACTGAGAGCCGTCGGCATCGGTCATACCCATGGCAACGAAGGAAGAAGCGGGAACCTGGCCGCCCTGGGTAATTTCCTCAACAATGTAGTTGCGGTCCAGCAGCAGGCTCAGAGCGTAGCGGATTTCGGCCTCAGCAGCAGCGCGGTCGAGTTCAGCAGCCTCGGTTGCATCTGTCGCAGCAGCGGCAGCGGTGGTGGCAGTGGGTTCGGCGCTTCCGCCACAGGCGGC
>USHP01000148.1 GCA_900554625.1 uncultured Eubacteriales bacterium
ATATTATCTCATATTGCCGGGCGATATGCTAGGCGGGTGCTTATTGAGCGCTTACTTTGGACGGATGTCTAAGTGATAGTCAATAATGCCAGCTTCGGCATTCTCAATGGTAATATGGTACACCAAATCGATGGAACCTCCATCCGGTACCAGATCATAGAATACTCTGGTTGCTTTAACCGTCAGCATTAGTGTTCCGAATGGCATCTGATACAGAGAATCGTGGCTGGTCCCCTCTTGGAAAACCATTTGAGAGTTCAGTTGCCCGCTTCTTGTCAAAATTACCTTATCCGGTTCCACGCGAAAAGTAGTAGTTACACCTTCCAGCCCCGTCAGTTCACTTTCTTCATAGGAAATCTCCCAGCCATCCCGGCATAATTCCATGGAACCTTCCGTTACCAGTTCAATGATTTCCGGCTCTTGGCCAGCGTAGGACTGGCGTCCCCGAACCGTCAAAACTACCGGTCGCTTCATTAGCACGCCTCCAGGGCCAGACGAATCAATTCGTCAATTAGCTGAGGATAAGGCAAACCGCTGGCATCAAAGAGCTTCGGGTACATGGAAATAGAGGTGAATCCAGGCAGCGTGTTGATTTCATTGAATACAACCCGGTTTTCGTCATAGGTCACAAAGAAGTCCACCCGGCTCAGCCCCTGGCAACCCACAGCACGATAGACCTTTACTGCTGCATCTCGCACAATCTCGCCCACATTCTCCGGAATTCGGGCAGGAATATAGGCAGTGGACGTATCCGTCAGATATTTGGCATCATAGTCATAAAAATCTGCACCGGAATCGATTTCTCCACAAATCGAAGCTACAGGATTCTCATTACCCATGACGGCAATCTCGATTTCACGGCCATTGATAAATTCCTCAACCAGGATTTTCCGGTCATAACGCCCTGCCAAAAGCAGCGCATTACGCAGTGCATCCCGATCTGCAGCCTTAGAAACGCCAACAGAAGAGCCTGTTCCTGCCGGTTTTACAAACATCGGATAGCGGAAACGCAATTCCAGCATTGACAAAGTATTTTCCATCCGGTTTTCCAAATCGCTGCTGTTTACCAACTGCCAAGCTGCCTGGGGAACGCCCGCCTGATCAACAACCAATTTTGTCAAAGTTTTATCCATTGCCACAGCAGAGGCTGCTACATGGGGACCAACATAGGCAATGCCTGCCATTTGCAGCAAGCCCTGCATGGCGCCGTCCTCGCCGTTTTCTCCGTGGAGAACAGGAAATACCACATCAATACGTTCCCGAACGACACAGTCGCCCTCAAAGCTCAGAAGCCCCTGTCCACGCACAGGAGAAATGGCTGCTCTGCGGTTATTTGGGTGATTCTTCCAGGTTCCCTTAGGAAGCATGGAATAGTCGTCTCCTCCGAACAGAATCCAGTCTCCTTCCTTCGTGATACCGACCGGAAAAATGGTATATTTGCTTTTGTCAATATTATTCAGTACTGATTCAGCCGAGCGCAGAGAAACCTCATGCTCCGGACTGATGCCGCCAAAGAGGATACAGACACTGAGTTTTTTCACACAATCGCCTCATTCTTAAGATAATTCACAATTTCGTCTGGAAATCCAAAAAAATAGTGCTATAATGGAAGAAAATAATCGCATAGGTTACAGATCGTATGCTAGGAGGGTCGCTATGAACATTGAATTGACCAACAAGGAGTTCCGCCGGCTGCTGGATCTTGTCTATATCGGAAACTGGATTCTCAATTCCACACGAGGAGAAGATCGCTTTCAGGATTATGATGCCCTGGAAAGCAAAATTTTTTCCTATTCACCTGCACTTTCCGAGAGCTGGAACGGAAGCATCATTCCTTCACGTGACTACACGGAAGGTGGAATTCACGAAGCCATCGCCTGCTATGAAGATACGGTTTTTTACGAAATTCTGGCAGAAGAACTGTCCCGCAGGGATATGGATTATCCGGAAATCACAGAAGAAAATTACGATGAAATTGTCGGTCGTATGAATCGTTACATGTCAGAGTTTGAAACATCCGGTGTAGATCATCTGGTTTTGGAAGAATAATCCAAAACCAGATTTTTTATGAATTCAGCAATGCCTCTCCTGCACGGAAAATATCTCCGGCCCCCATCGTAATCACCACATCACCTTCCCGGACATTTTCCCGAAGGTATTCAGTAACATCCGGCAGCGTTTCGCAGAACACGGAACCAGGGATCTGAGCCGCCAAATCAGCTGAAGAGATACCCGTGGTATTGCGCTCCCGGGCTGCGTAAATCTCCGCCAACACAACCACATCCGGCTTTTTCAGTTCGCGGACAAAATCATCAAACAGCGCTTTCGTACGGGTATAAGTATGGGGCTGGAATGCCAATACCAAACGACGGGAAGGCATTGCTGCGCGAACTGCATTGATGGTCGCAGCCAGCTCATCAGGATGGTGCGCGTAATCATCGTACACATCCGCACCATGATACTTCCCCTTAAACTCCATTCGCCGTCCTGCGCCGTGGAAGGACTCCAGGCCGTGAGAAACGGCTTCCCCGGGGATTCCCATCATCCAGGACGCTGCTGCCGCTGCAAGGGCGTTGAGGGCGTTATGGCGCCCCAGGACTCCCATATCCAAATGGCAGTAGAACTCACCATCACAGATAACATCAAAATGCTGCCAGTCTGGATGCATATTGGCGGCGTGAATACGGTTCTTCTCGTCCAATCCAAAGGACACATAGTCAATCCCCTCCATAGCCGAAACCGTATGGGGATCATCACCGTTGGCAATCACACCAAAGGTCGCCAGCTCCGCAAATTTATGGAAGGATTTCTGAATATCTTCCAGATCCTTGAAGTAATCCAGATGATCTGCTTCTACATTCAGCACAACAGCCAATGTCGGGAAGAAATTTAAGAAGGAATCACAATACTCGCAGCTTTCCAGCAAAATTGTGTCTCCATGCCCCACCCGGTGTCCTGCATGAAGCAAAGGCAGGTATCCGCCGATCATAACCGTGGGGTCCAAATTCGCTTCCATCAAAATGTGGGTCATCATGGACGTTGCGGTGGTTTTTCCATGAGTACCGGAGATGCAGATCGCATTTTTGTAGGACTTCATGATTTCGCCCCAGGCCTGGGCTCTCTCAAACACAGGGATGCCTGCAGCGCGAGCAGCTGCAATTTCCGGGTTGTCATTATGAGCAGCCGCAGTGCGAATAATACAATCCGCACCTTCAATATTTTCTGCATGGTGGCCAATTGCAACAGGTATCCCCTGCGCCTCCAGCTCTTGGGTAGACGCAGATGCGCTCATATCCGAGCCCGTTACTTCCATGCCCATTCCCTTCAACACGAGACCCAGGGGCCGCATGGACACCCCACCAATACCAACCAGATGTACATGCCGACCGGGCACCAAGTATTTGGCAATTTTCTTGTTTTTAAACATACACGTCAAATCCCCCGCATGAAAATCTTTGCATAGTCTAAGGCATTATACAACATTCATAAGGAATTTACAACAACAAAAATGGAACAATGGTAACATTCGAAAATAGTATTTTTTACTTTTTGACGTATAATACAGCAAAAAACCGCTCTGCATTGTTGCAGAGCGGTTCTTGAGCAAAAATCAAGAGGGATATTAATAGAATTTTCTCTTGTTCTTACGAGCAGCTTCAGACTTCTGCTTACGCTTCAGACTGGGGCTGACGTAATGCTCGCGCTTCTTGACTTCAGCGATGACGCCCTCCTTGGCACAGCTACGCTTAAAACGGCGCAGAGCGCTTTCCAGAGATTCGTTCTCCTTCACGCGAATTTCAGACATTGTTTTCCCTCCCTCCGATGGCATCCGGCTAAATCCTGGATGCTTTCAGGGCCCTAAGACCAGGCTTGAATATTATATACGCATTTTCTCCAATTGTCAAGAAAGATTTCGATAAATTTACAAAAAATCTTTTCCAGCCGCAAAATGGGAAACGCTTCTCACTTTTCTGCTTGGATTACTTGACAATCAGATTCACCAGCTTGTTCTTGACCACAATGGTTTTCACAATGCTGCCACCCTGCTTGGCAAGGAACCGGGAAATCTTTTCATCCGCGACTACATTGGCTACCACTTGCTCATCACTGAGATCCGCATCCATCAGGACAGTGCCACGCATCTTGCCGTTAACCTGAACCGCAATGTTGATCTCGCTGTCTTTACACTTTTCCTCAGAATACTGCGGCCAAGCAGAAATGGAACAAATTCCTTCATATCCCTTCTGCTCCCAGATTTCGTCACAAATATGGGGCGCAAAAGGAGAAAGCAGCTGCAAAACAGTCTTCAACTCCGCACGATTGCAAGTCTTGTCAATCTGGTTAATCAACGTCATCAACGCAGCAATGGCAGTGTTCGGCTTCAGGTTATCAATATCTTCCGTTACCTTCTTGATTGTCTTATGCATCAGAGAAGTGTTTGCCTTGGAATATTCCGTCTCCATATCCGAAACATTCTCCGCCATAGCCCACACGCGATCCAGGAAGCGCTTGCAGCCTTTCACCGCCTTGGGAGACCAGGTCGCTGCCTTCTCAAAATCGCCGATGAACATGACGTACAGACGCATGGTGTCAGCGCCGTACTCGCGAATCACATCGTCGGGGTTGACTACATTGCCCAGAGACTTACTCATCTTTACAGCGGGACGGAGTGCACCAGAGCCATATTTGGCAATCATGGCATCCTTATCTTCCTGCTTTTCGAAATTGCCGACATAGTGAGGGTTCTCACCCAAAATCATGCCGTGGGAGGTACGCTTGGCGTACGGCTCCTTGGTAGGCACCACACCGATATCATACAGGAACTTGTGCCAGAACCGGGAATACAGCAGGTGCAGTGTGGTATGCTCCATACCGCCGTTGTACCAGTCTACCGGGCTCCAATACTCCAGCATCTCCTTGGATGCCAATGCCTTATCGTTGTGGGGATCCATATACCGCAAGTAGTACCAGGAGGAGCCTGCCCACTGAGGCATGGTATCCGTCTCCCGTTTGGCATCGCCGCCGCAACAAGGACATTTCACATTGACCCAGTCGGTAATGGCAGACAGCGGACTTTCACCGTCATCGGTGGGCTCGTAGCTTTCCACATCGGGCAGCAACAGAGGCAGATCCTCTTCCTTCATCGGAACCTCACCGCACTTCGGGCAGTGGATGATCGGAATCGGCTCGCCCCAGTAGCGCTGACGGGAGAACACCCAGTCACGCAGCTTGAAATTGGTCTTGGGCTCTCCAATTCCCTGCTCACTGAGCCACTTGATAATCACAGGAATAGCCTCTTTTACGGTCAGACCGTTCAAGAAACCGGAATTAACCATGATTCCAGTATCATCTTTCAGAGTGAAAGCAGCTTCTTGTACATTGCCGCCAGCAACAACTTCCACGATCTCGCAGCCGAAAGCCTTAGCAAACTCCCAGTCACGGTCATCATGTGCAGGCACAGCCATAATGG
>USHP01000149.1 GCA_900554625.1 uncultured Eubacteriales bacterium
GCATCTGGGGTGCGGCGGATGAGTACATTTCCGCTGCGGCGCTGGATGACCTGGAATGCGCCTGGGGCTGCACCCAGGGCTTCCTGAAAGCCCAGGACAGCCAGGCAATCCCGGTGCTGTGCGTGTTTGACAGCGAAGAGGTTGGCTCCGGCTCCGTCCAGGGCGCCGCTTCCACGCTGCTGTATCAGGTGCTGGAGCGGATCTGCCGGAACCGGGGACTGGATCTGAACCGGATGCTGGCCCAGTCGTTTATGATTTCTGCTGACAACGCCCACGGTGTCCACCCCAACCATCCGGAGTTTGCCGACCCCAGCAATGCCCCTGTACTGGGCGGCGGCGTGGTGCTCAAGCACAACGCAAACCTGAGCTACTGCACCGACGGCGTGGCGGCTGCCATTTTCCGCAAGGTCTGCCGCAAGGCGGATGTGCCGGTGCAGAGCTACTATAATCGGGCGGACCTGCCCGGCGGCTCTACCCTGGGACGGATTTCTCTGGGTCAGGTCAGCGTACCCACTGCGGATATCGGTCTTGCTCAGCTGGCAATGCACAGCTGCTACGAAACCGGTGCTGTGGCGGATGTGCTGTATCTGGAGGACGTCATGGCGGCCTACTACAGTACTTCCCTGGAAGCGTCCGAAGACGGGTATGTTCTCCGTTGACAGACAGAACCGGGAAAACGGAATTTCCGGCGGGGGGAAACAGTCAAATTACCCAAAATTAACCGGCTAAAACTGTGATTACCCACCATTGCCCAATGTTGAAAAGTGTGGTATGATGTTGCTATCCCGGTGGATTGCGTCTACTCCACGAAATAGGCCCAGTCCGCTAAATTTAAGGAGGAAACGTCCGTCTGACTCACGGTGCGGCAGTGTGGAGACCTGTCGTAATGCTCCCGGAAGTTCGCTTTCCGGGTATGCGAGAGCACACGCGAAAGGCTCGGTGTGTTCTGAGTCAAAAACAGTATGGCAAGTTTGACCCTGAAGAACGTAAAGAAGATCTACCCCTACAGCGGCGACGACGCAAAGAAGAAGAAAAAGAAGGGCGAGCCCGAGAAGAAGACCAACCTGCAGATCACGGACAAGGGTGTCGTGGCTGTGCAGGAGTTCAACCTGGAGATCGCAGACAAGGAATTCATCGTCCTGGTCGGCCCCTCCGGCTGCGGTAAGTCCACCACTCTGCGTATGATCGCCGGCCTGGAAGAAATTTCCGAAGGCGAACTGTACATCGGCGACCGCCTGGTCAACGACGTGGCTCCCAAGGACCGCGACATCGCCATGGTCTTCCAGAACTACGCTCTGTACCCCCACATGACCGTCTATGAAAACATGGCCTTCGCTCTGAAGCTGCGTCACACCCCCAAGGATGAGATCGACAAGGCTGTCAAGCAGGCTGCGGAAATTCTGGACATCACCCAGTACCTGGGCCGTAAGCCCAAGGCTCTGTCCGGCGGTCAGCGTCAGCGTGTGGCCATCGGCCGTGCTATCGTTCGGTCCCCTCAGGTTATGCTGATGGACGAGCCTCTGTCCAACCTGGACGCCAAGCTGCGTAACCAGATGCGTGCAGAGATCATCAAGCTGCGTGAGCGGATCAACACCACCTTTATTTATGTTACCCACGACCAGACTGAGGCTATGACCCTGGGCGATCGGATCGTCATCATGAAGGATGGCTTCATCCAGCAGATCGGCACTCCTCAGGAGGTCTTCAACCATCCGTACAACCTGTTCGTAGCTACCTTCATCGGTACTCCTCAGATGAACATGTTCGAAAACGCCAAGCTGGTTAAGGTCAACGGCAAGTACGCTGTGAAGCTGGATTGCCTGACCGTTGAGCTGAGCGAGGAGAAGCAGGCTGCCCTGGCCAAGAACAATGTGGCCGAGCAGGATGTGGTTCTGGGTGTTCGTCCTGAGCATATTGAGCTGGGTACCGGCGTCGAAGGCAAGGTTGACGTTTCCGAAATGATGGGCTCCTCCGTCCACCTGCATGTCACCTCCATGGGCCGTGATGTGGTTATGGTCGTGTCCACCATGAATATGACCGGCGCTGAAGTGGCTGCCCTGTCTAATGGCTCCACTGTCAAGTTCGCATTCCCCGGTCATGTCTGCCATGTCTTCTCCAAGGAGACCGGCATCAATCTGGAAGCCTAAGTCCATATCGATTCTGCCAGCCCCGCCGAACCGGCGGGGCTGGTTTTTCATAGGCCTGAAAAATGGCTGGCCTGCCTGCTGCTGGGCAGGGTATATGTGCTGAAAAAGTTGGGCAGAATCTGAACATTCTGCCAAAAATAGGAAATGTTATGGCTTTTGTACAGGGTTTTACTTGACAAAAAGCTGGAAAAGTATTACTCTTTAGGAGTGTCTTGAAAAAATGTGGAAACGTTTCAAGACCATTTGCAGTCCGGCACGGCATTTCCGGCGCTGCATAATCTGAAACAGCAATTGCGGTTTTCCGCTTTAAGAATGGAGAGCGAATATGAATATAAATTGTGTGAATATCCTGAAATGGACTGAGGCACAGCTGAAGTATACCTACGACGTATCCCTGAAGGAGGCCACTCCTCAGGAGCTGCACGAAGCTCTGGGTCAGGCTGTGATGATGGCCATTTCCGACAACTGGAGCCGTTCCAAGAAGACCCGTATGCCCAACCGGAAGGCTTACTACATCTCCGCAGAGTACCTGATCGGCCGTCTGGTTTACAGCAACCTGTTCAACCTGGGCATCCTGGATGAGATGAAGACCCTGTTTGCTGAGCGGGGTGTGGATCTGGCTGTGCTGGAAGAGATTGAGGACGATGCTCTGGGCAACGGCGGTCTGGGCCGTCTGGCAGCCTGCTTCCTGGATTCCGCCGCTTCTACCAACATCCCCCTGTCCGGCTATGGCCTGCGCTATAAGTTCGGCCTGTTCAAGCAGAGCTTTGACGGCAACGGCAGCCAGGTGGAGAAGGCCGACGACTGGACCAAGTACGGTGACCCCTGGTCCTACCGCCGGTATAACCATACCGTAAAGATCAAGTTCCCTGAGCACACCGTGCTGGCTGTGCCCTACGATGTACCGGTTATCGGCTACGACACCAACAACGTGGGCACCCTGCGTCTGTGGCAGTGTGAAGCTGAGCAGGAGCTGGACTTCAATGCCTTCAACGACCAGGATTATCTGCGGGCTCTGGATGCCAAGAATAAGGCTGAGGACATCACCCGTGTTCTGTATCCCAACGACTCCACCTGGGAAGGCAAGCGCCTGCGCATCAAGCAGCAGTATGTGCTGTCCTCCGCTTCCCTGCAGGATATGCTGCGGACCTTCAAGCTGGCCCACGGCGGCGATCTGAGAAAGTTCAGCGATTTCTACGCTGTGCAGCTCAACGACACTCACCCCGCCATGTCCATCCCCGAACTGATCCGGCTGCTGATGCTGGAGGGCCTTAGCTTTGACGAAGCTTTCAATGTTGCCCAGAAGACCTTCTCCTACACCAACCACACCGTTATGGGCGAGGCTCTGGAGAAGTGGCCGCTGGATCTGCTGCGCTCTGTGGTGCCCGAGATTGTGGACATCATCTGCCAGATTGACCAGAAGCTGAAGTGGGAGCATCCCAACCTGTTCATCATCCGGGACAATACTGCCCACATGGCAAACCTGTCCGTGTATGTGGGCACCTATGTCAACGGTGTTGCGGAGATTCACTCCCAGATTCTGAAGGACGACTGCTTCAAGGATTGGTACCATGCCTTCCCCGAGCGGTTCCAGAATAAGACCAACGGCATTACCCCCCGCCGCTGGATTGGTCTGTGCAACCCCGAACTGACTGCCATGATCCGGGAACTGGTAGGCGGTGACTTCCTGAAGGATCTGGAGCTGATCAGCAAGCTGAAGGATCATATCAATGACGAAACCATCACCCGCTTCAATGCCATCAAGCGCCTGAAGAAGGAACAGCTGTGCGCTGTGGTTGCCAAGCACGAAGGCGTGATGCTGAATCCGGACTTTATTTTCGACGTCCAGGTCAAGCGCCTGCACGAGTATAAGCGTCAGCTGCTGAACAGCCTGGCAGTGGTGGATATCTACTTCCGGCTGAAGGAAGGCCGTCTGCCGGACTTCCATCCCACGGTTTGCCTCTTCGGCGCCAAGTCTGCCCCCGGTTATGCCCGGGCCAAGGCCATTATCCGCTATATCAACCGGGTTGCCCGGATGATCAACAACGATCCTGCCGTGGCGGATAAGCTGAAAGTGGTCTTTGTTCAGAACTACAACTGCTCTTATGCCGAGCATATCATCCCTGCCGCCGACATTTCCGAGCAGATTTCCCCTGCCGGCACAGAGGCTTCCGGTACCGGCAACATGAAGCTGATGCTCAACGGCGCTGTGACCCTGGGAACTCTGGACGGCGCCAACGTGGAGATTGCCCAGGAGGCCGGTATCGAGAACGAGTATATCTTCGGTCATACCGTGGAGCAGATCAACCAGGCCAAGGACAGCTACTATGCCCGGGGCATCTACGACACCAACGCCGACCTGCGCCGCGCCATCAACACCCTGGTGGACGGCACCGTGCCCACCGACGACGGTCAGCGGGAGCTGTTCCATGCCCTGCTGGATGGTACCGGCTGGCACAAGGCTGACCACTACTACCTGCTGCTGGATTACCAGTCCTATCTGGACGCCAAGCTCCAGGCAAACCGGGATTACGCCGATCGGATGGCCTTCGGCCGCAAGTGCCTGATGAATGTGGCCTCCGCCGCCAAGTTCTCCTCTGACCGTACCATCCGTCAGTATGCTGAGGAAATCTGGCACATCAAGCCCACTCAGTACTAATAATTCCTTTCCAAGCCCCCGACTTCTTCGGAAGTCGGGGGCTTTTTTTATTGAAATTTTCCTCATAATTCCCGTATTGCTGGAAATACTACCTCTGAAAAGGCGGTGGATAGTTATGGAGGAATTCTCCTGCAAAACCAGGTTGATTTCCGGCAGCGGAGCGGTTTCAATGCTGGCAAGTCTGCAAGGGCAGCGGCTGTTTCTGGTGACGGACCCCTATTTTATGAAAAACGGTACGGCAAAACGTATTGCTGACCAGGCAAAATGTCCGCAAGTGGAGTATTTTGACAAAGTGCAGCCGGACCCTACGGTGGAACTGGCGGCGGAAGGGACAGCCCGGCTTCGGGAATTCAACCCGGATCTGGTGGTGGCCCTGGGTGGGGGCAGCGCCATGGACTGCGCCAAGGCCATGGCCTATTTCGCCAAAGGGGACTATACCTTTGTGGCCATTCCCACCACCTCCGGCTCCGGTTCGGAGGTGACGGATTTTGCCATTTTGACCCACAATAAGGTAAAACATCCCTTGGTTGACCCTCGGCTGCGGCCGGATGTGGCAATTTTGGACAGCGATCTGCTTCAGCAGCTGCCCAAGGGACTGATTGCGGAGACGGGATTTGACGTGCTGACCCATGCATTGG
>USHP01000150.1 GCA_900554625.1 uncultured Eubacteriales bacterium
CATGGGGATGACGTCAAAGCCCTCCCTGGGTGCGGGGTAACGGGAACCGGGGGCGCCCACGGCATCCACTGCCAGGGCATCTTTCCCACGCCGGTCCAGAATGGAAGTAAAATCAAAGTCCATAGAAATGCTCCTTTTTACCGACCAGAGATTGACCATGGGGTATGTGTCGGAAAGTGATTGCGTTTGTCAAAAAAGATAAGTCAATTCTATGAAAGCGCAAATCAAAAGTCGAGATAAAAGGGGTAAAAAATGCCGCCGGTGAAAACCGGCGGCAGAAGCGGCATTATTCTTTTGGCAGGAACTGCTCCAGATAATCATAGTTGAAGGCAACCCGCACCACATTTTTATAATACTCGTTGAAGGTTTTGCCGTTGTCGTCATAACGCCAGCCGTAGCCGTAGGGGTTGGAGTAGCCATAGAATACGGTCAGACAGCCGTCGTGGATTGCCACGAAGTTATTCTGCTCTTCCGTAGAGGCCCGGGGGCGCAGGCAGACGAACCGATCCAGGGGCAGGCTGTCCAGGGGCTGGAAATTGGAAACCTTGGTAAAGCTCAGGTTCAGGTAGGTCAGACTTTCGCAGCCGGCCAGAGAATCGATGTTTTCCAGCTTGCCGCAGTAGGCCAGCTCCAGCCAGGTCAGCTTCTTGCAGTTTTCAAAACCCACCAGTTCCTTCACCGCACAGCCGGAGGCAATCAACACTTCAATATTGGGCATGTATCCGACGAAGCTCAGGTCGGTCAGGGTCTCGTTGTGGCCGATGTCCATGTACTTGACATCCTCACAGTAGCGCATGGGGCCGCAGGTTTCGTCGGTAACGTTGTAAACCGCCCGGAGGGTGTCGGCATCGGTGAGCAGATTGTACCGGCCGTCCACACCAAAGTAAATCCGCCAGACCACCTTGGGGCCGTCCCGGAAGTCCTCCCGGATTTCTGCCAGCACTTCATTGTCCAGGCCGCAGTTGTCCAGAACGAACCGCTGGCAGTTATCCAGCACCGGCAGAGCCCGGCGGATTTCCGCTTCGCCTTCGTTGCCGATTTTCTCATTTTTGTATTCCACGGTTTCATCGGTGGTGGACAGGGTTTTCCCGAAGAGGGTAAAGCTATAGTGGAAGGTCACCCGCTCGGCGGAATCCTGAAGCTTGGCCACATCCTCCAGGGTCAGGCTTTCTCCCAGTTCCACATCGGTCAGATGGGTGAGAAATCCCAATTTCTGACAGGCTTCCGGAACCTGGCTGGAAGTCATGGCGGTCAGATCCAGGGTGGTCACATCCTGCCCCAAGGTCTGACCGAACAGGGTGACGGTGTAATCCAGGGAAACCTGGGGATAGGTTTCCAGCAGGGCGCTGACCTGATCGGATGTCAAGGCAATATCCGGCAGGGACAATGTGGTAAGATTGGGCAAAAACTGCAGATTGGTCATCAGCAGATCGTAGTCAAAGGCGCCGGCTTCCAGGGTGGCGGAGGTGGACTTGTTGGAGATACTGCTGCCGCCCACATCCACGCTGTAGGTCACATCCACCTGAGGGTGGTCGGCAATGTAATCGAGAATGGTATCATAGCAAGTACTTCCGCTTAAATCCACGGATTTCAGGTTGGGGTAAGAATCCAAGGTGTAGATTTCACCGGCCTTCATCACCATGGTCAGGTGTTCAATGGACTCTTTGGGAATGGTGGTTTCTTGAATGGCTTCCGTCTGGGGAACTGTGGTGGCTGGGGTGGGGTCTGCACCACATCCGCCCAATGCCAGCGCAGCAGCCGCCGCACAGGCAAAACAAGCGGATTTTTTGAAAAAGGACATCATGCGGGATCTGCCTCCGATAACACAGCATTTCTTGTAACTATAGCATAGATATTGCCAGAAATCAAGAAAGCCCCGGGGCTCTGAAAAGAAACCCACGAAAATTTTCCTTTAATTTTTTATTAAGCACCGCAAAAGATAAGGCAGCCGGTTTCCCGGCTGCCTTGTAGGGGAAAGTTACTGCATGCCCTGCTCGTAGGCCTCGATCATCTTCTTGAACGTGTGACCCGTACGACCTTCGGAATCTGCCCTTCTTTTCAGCTTTTGCAGATACTTTTCACAGCTTTCGCCGGTGAAAATCTTGATGTCCAGCCGCATGGTGCCACCCCCCTCCGGCGTGGCGAAGATCTTGTCAATGAAGGTATCGATAAACTCCTTGGTGATCTCTCCACTCTGGCAGTCATGCTCGGCGTCCCGCAGGACTTTACGGATGCGCTCCATATTGCTGCGGAACTCCTCGCTGGACTCCTGCTGCTCCCGCAGTTCGGCAAGCTCCTGCTCGGCGGCTTTGATATCGGTGTTACACTGTGCCGTCATGGACTTGAAATCATCTGGGGTGATGCTGTCCAGAGCCACCAATTCCAGAAGCTTGCTTTTCTTTTTTAGAGTCAGCTCGATGGAGGCCTGCGCCGCTTCGATCTTCTTTTCTATATTGCCGTCGCTGGTCATCACACGATACATCCGCTCGTATTCTTCCAGCATGGCGGCAGAGTCATCCTGGGTGTCCCGGAACACCTCAAAAAGCAGCGGAATCAGCTCTCTTTCGTAGATGGGAATGGAATTGCAGCTGTCCTTGCCATTGTTGATCTTCCCGGAACAGACCCATTTGGAGTTTTTATTGCCCTGCCTGTCCACGGAGTCGCGGCGGTAGTAGGGCGTGCCGCAATGGGTGCAGAACAGCTTGCCAGTCAGAAGGTTGGCGTGGTTGCAGATGCCCTGGCGGTTCTTCACGTCCTCGCTCCTTCGGCGCAGTACGGCGTTGGCCTGTTCCCACAGCTCCTCGGACACGATCGCCGGTACGATCTCGCCGGTTTCATCCTTGAACATGACCCATTCCTCCGGCGGGAGGAATTTTTGCTTTTTGGTGAACATATCCACCACCTTGACCTTGTTGCCCACATAGTAGCCCTTGTATTTGGGGTTGGAGATCATGCCCGACATGGTGGAGTGGGCAATTTTCTTGCCGTTGTGGTTGCGGTATCCCTTTTCCCAGAACAGGGTTTCCAGCTGCTTCATGGAGTATTCGTCGGTGGCATACAGCTCAAACAGCGCCCGCACCATCACGGCCTGCTCCTCATCGATGACCAGGCGTCCGTCATCCTTGATGTAGCCGAAGATGCGGCTGTTACCCAGCACCACGTTTTGTTTGATCGCCTGCTGATGCCCAAATTTCACACGGGAGGACAGCTTTCGCAGCTCGTCCTGCGCGATGGAGGACATGATGGACAGGCGAAGTTCAGAGTCCTCGTCAAAGGTGTTGATGTTGTCGTTCTGGAAAAAGACACCGACTCCCGCATTCAGAAGCTGTCTGGTATACTGGATAGAGTCCAGTGTATTACGGGCGAAACGGGAGATTTCCTTTGTGATGACAAGATCAAATTTACCGGCCTCGGCATCGTCCACCATGCGGTTGAAGTTCTCACGGCGCTTGGTGGAGATACCGGACAGCCCCTCGTCGATATATCCCGGCACAAATGTCCACGCTGCGTTCTTCCGGATAAAGTCCTCATAGTAGCGAATCTGATTGCCCAGAGAGTTCAGCTGCTCGTCCGATTCCGAAGAAACACGGGCGTAATAGGTCACCCGAAGCGGAATATCGTAGATACTTTTCATCCGCAGCTGTTGTCTGACAGAATGTATATCCATAATGGTTCCTTTCTAAAAAGTTCGTTTTATCATCATCTAAATATATGATAACATTTATTTATGAACTTTTCAAGAGCGTGCTGAAATTTGTCAAAAAGTTTGGGCGGCAACCGTATCTCTCGATTGCCGCCCTGTCTATCTTATCGCGTCTTTGCAGCAGTACGGCTCTTGATCATCAAACGCATCTTATTGCGCTGTTCTTCCGTGATCAGCCCTTTTGCAAAAAGCGTATCGTTATAATAAGTCAGCCAAAGCTGTTCAATAACAGCCTGCTTCTTCTGTTCGGTCATACCCGGTTTCATTTCCTTTGTTTCTGCCATAAAATTCCTCGCTTTCAACGTTAGTATTGCCTCAGATTTCCTGATTCATTCGACCGTGATGCACATATTTCCGTGCGGTGTATTCCCGTATCACCTCATCGGGGATAGCGTCCACCGTGCGGCGAAGCTCGTCCAGCTCATTGAGCTTCTGGCTGATTTCAAGCTTCTTACGCACACTCTCCTTGGATGCGGAAGAAAGCTTCTTTTCCAGCTCCGCATTCTCCGCGGTCAGCTCCTTATAGGTCTTATCGTACTTTTTCAACTTCGTCCGCATGACCTCCACACCGGGGATATACTTGTCCAGCAGCGCCTCCAGTTCTTCGGCTTTGGCCTTTTTGTTGAACGGATTGCTGTCGTTCAGAATCGCCATGATCTGCTCCTTCATTCGGTTCAGATGCACGGCTTCCTTGAACAGCCTTGGAGGGATGTGGGTACGCCCGGTCTCGCTGGCACTTTCGCCGCGTTCCAGATCGGGATATTTCTTGACCATGTGTTCCCAATATCTGTCCTGCCACTGTGTCAGCTTTTTCTTGTTGCCCACAATCTCCTTGGCGCACAGCCGCTTGTCCTCCGTCAAAGGGACAAAGCAAAGATGCATATGGGGCGATTTCTCGTCCAGATGCACCACTGCGGATATGATAGTTTCGGGAGCTTGATTTTGCTTAATGAACTCTAACGCTTCATTGAAAAACGCTTTCAGCTCGGAGCGTTTCTTGCCCTTGAAGAACTCCGGCGTTGCAGTAATGAGAGCTTCCACCACACGGACGCTGTCGGAACGTGTGCGGCATCCAGCTTCCGCAATCTGCCGTTCCGACTCAGCCCGGTATTTTCGTTCCGGCTTAACAAGATGAAAATTCAAATGGCTGCGGCTAGTGTCGATATCCGGATTGCTGGCATACTGCTCCTTCGTGCGCTCGTTGTGCGCTTCAATGCCACTGATCTCCGGTCCTTTGTACTTGGCGAATGGATGCGATCTGTTTCCACAGGCAACGGCGGCGAATACGCCATGAGCTTCAGGCTCGCCATCAAATTGGACACCGCCTTGGCGATGCCGCTTGTCAGATGCCCGCGCACTTCATCCAGTATTATCTGGCTGATCTCGCCCTCGTCCTCGACCATGCCGTCTATCGTGAACAGGCGGCCCCGGACACATTTCATTGGATGAAAATGTAAGAAATGCTGACAGAACAGGACTTCGTTGATACTCTTTCCGTCAAACCACGCAGGGCATTCAAAGGGCGAGGTCTGCATCTTATCTTTGCTCATAGGCGTTTTCCTCCTTCCTGACTTTTTCCAGATACTTTTGCAGCTTTGTCAGCTTCCCGCCGGCCATCATCCTGTCGATTACCTCCGTGCGCTCATAGGAATCGCCGCCGATGAGAGTGTCCGCCAGATACTCCACATAGGGCAGCCGATGACAGGCTTCGGTAAATCTGC
>USHP01000151.1 GCA_900554625.1 uncultured Eubacteriales bacterium
TTGCAAAGGCCTCGTAGTCGTGCCGCTCCAGGGCGTCGACGATGGCCTCATGCTTTGCGATGGTGTTGTCCAGATGCTTGCTCTTCTCCTCCCGCTGAAAATTCTCGTCCACGGACCAGATGGCCTCCAGCAGGGAGTTGAGGACGCTGTTGTTGAGGTGCCGGAACAGCGTCATGTGAAAGACCTTGTCGTCGGCGTGAAAAAAGATGCGCTGCTGCCACTTGGCCTTGATGGCCTCCAGGCTTTCGCGGATGTTGCGGATATCCTCGCTGGTCAGGGCGAGATAGGCCTGGCGCATGTAGCTGAGCTCAATGGCCTTGCGGATCATCAGCATTTCGTGGATGGGCTTGCGCTCCTCGCCCACGGTGAAGAACAGCACATTTTGAAAGATGAAATCCAGGTTGAATTCCTTCACCACCGTGCCGCGCCCGGGGCAGGACTGGATCATGCCCATCAGCTCCATGCTTTTGATGGCTTCCCGAAGCACGTTGCGGCTGACGCCCAGCATCTGGCACATGGCCTGCTCCGTGGGGAGCGAATCGCCGGCCTTGAGTTCGTGGGTGATGATATAGCTGCGAATCTCGCGAAATGTCTGGATGTAAAGCTTCTCCTCTTTCAAGTTCCTCATGGGCGCGTCCTTTCAGGATGGAGGTGTACGTCCTCAATGTCCCTTGAATTGTACAGCATTGCCTTTGCCTTTGTCAATCGCCATCCATCAATCCGAAAAGCGAATGATGTATACAATTCCAACAATTTGCGGTCAAATAAAAATGAGGAAACACACAAAAAGCAGTTGACAACAAATGTAGTTTGTAGTACATTTAACACGTACTTCCGAAACGCGAAATTTCGCCGAGGAAGATGTGACCGTTTTCCAAAAAAATATGGCAAGGAGGAACCCATCCATGAAAAAGCTGTTCGCGCTGCTTCTGTGCCTCATGATGGTGCTGCCCATGGCTTCCCTGGCGGAAGAAAAGGTGGACATCACCCTTTGGACCTACCCCATCGGCAACTGGACCAACGCCGAAACGGTGGACGCCATCATCGCCAATTTCAACGCCGTGTATCCCAACATCAGCGTGACGGTGCAGTACCTGGACTACCAGTCGGGCGACGATCAGGTGACCAGCGCCATTGAGGCCGGCACCACCCCCGACATCATCATGGAAGGCCCCGAGCGCCTGGTGACCAACTGGGGCGCCGCCGGCAAGATGCTGGACCTGAGCGACCTGTGGACCGAGGAGGCCCTGGCCGACATCAGCGCCACCAGCGAGGCCGTCGTGGCCGCATGCAAGGGCGTGGACGGCAAGTACTACGAGTACCCGCTGTGCATGACCACGCACTGCATGGTCATCGACCGCGCCGCTTTTGAAGCCGCCGACGCGCTTCAGTATCTGGACGAGGAGACCCGCACCTGGACCACCGACGGCTTTGTAAGCGCCCTTCGCGCGCTGACCGAGGCGGGCTTCAATCCCACCGGCATCGTCTACTGCGGCGGTCAGGGCGGCGACCAGGGCACCCGTGCTCTGATTACCAACCTGGGCGGCGGCACCTACGCCAATGCCGAGCACACCGAGTACACCTACGCTTCTCAGGAAAATGCGGAAGCTCTGGCCAAGCTGTGTGCCCAGGATGGCATCTCCTTCGATACCGCTATCGTGGCTGCAGATGAAATCCAGGCTTTTGTCAACGGCACCTTCCAGATGGCTTTCTGCTGGAACATCGGCCAGGAAGTCACCAATGCTGACGCTCTGAGCTTCGACGTTCTGCCCATGGCATTCCCCTCCGACACCACTCCCTCCCTGCAGGGCGGTATCTGGGGCTTCGGCGTGTTCGACAACGGCGATGAGGCCAAGATCGAGGCTGCCAAGACCTTCATCAAGTTCATGACTGAGGACGATGCTCAGTACATCAAGGCTGTTGAAGCCACCACCTATGCTCCTGTCCGTGATGTGGAAGGCGTTTACGCCACCGACGAACTGTTCCCCGAGTACAACCTGCTCAGCCCCATGATGGGTGACTACTACCAGGTCACCAAGGGCTGGACTCAGGCCCGTACCGAGTGGTGGAACATGCTGCAGCGTGTCAGCGCCACCGACGGCTCCGTGGAAGCCATCCTGGCTGAGATGGAAACCGCTCAGACCGCTGCCAATGCCGCTGCTGCCGCAGAAGGCTGATTCCTGACCGGAAAGAAGAAATAGTCATCTGAACAGCGCCCCTCCCCTTCGAGGGGAGGGGCGTTTTCCAAAGCGAATTTACGAGAGGGGGATCTTTTTGGTCAAGACACCTGTGCAATACAACAAAAAGCAGCGCCGCCTGGTAATGCAGGAAAATGTGGCAGCTTATGCCTTCTTGCTGCCGTTTTTAATCTTCTTCGTAGGATTTGTGCTGTATCCCATGTTCATGTGCGTCTATACCAGCTTCTTCGACGCAACCATGGGCCGGGAAGATATCTTTGTGGGTCTTAAAAACTATCAGGAGCTGTTCCAGGACGAGGTGTTCTGGATCGCCCTGCGCAATACGCTGGTAATCGTGGTGGTCTCCGTGCCGATTACCTGCATCTTCTCTTTGTGGGTAGCCTCTGCCATCAGCAAGATGCCGGTGGCTGCCACCTCCGCCTTCCGCTGCATCTTCTACCTGCCTGTGGTTACCGGCTCCGTGGCAGTCACCATGGTCTGGAAGTGGATGTTCAACAACTACTACGGCATATTCAACTACCTGGGCAAAGATGTACTGGGTATTCTGGATAAGAATATCAACTGGCTGGGCGATGAGAAATACGCTCTGTGGTGCATCATTCTGATTCTGCTGACCACCTCCGTAGGCCAGCCCATTGTTCTGTACGTTTCCGCTCTGGACAATGTGGACAAGTCCCTGGTGGAAGCCGCCGAGGTAGACGGCGCCACCCCCAAGCAGGCCTTCTGGAAGATCAAGTGGCCCCAGATGATGCCTACCACCTTGTACATCCTGGTGATTACCACCATCAACTCCTTCCAGTGCTTTGCACTGATTCAGCTGCTGACTTCTGGCGGCCCGAAGAACTCCACCATGACCATTATGTACTATATCTACTACAGCGCCTTCAAGCTGTATAAGTATGGTTACGGCAATGCCATGGGTGTCATTCTCGCCATTATCATAGCCATTCTGTCCGCCATTCAGTTTAAGGCCGGACAGGAGAAATAAGGAAGGGGGCAACGGAATATGAAACATTATAGTCAGCTTTCCCCCGAGCAGCGCAGAGCCAAACTCTACTCCATTTTCTCCTGTGTGGTCATCTGCCTGATTGCCTTTACCTTCCTGTTCCCTCTGTACTGGATCATCACCGGCTCTTTCAAAACCAAGACTGAGATCCTGTCCTCTACCCCTGTTTGGGTTCCTTCTGAATGGGTTATGACCAACTATGAGAATCTGATGAGCAAGCGTACTGCGCCGCTGTTTGACTTCTCTCTGTTTGGCTACACCATCACCGGACCTACCATCCCCGGCGCCATCCGTTGGCTGCTGAATACCGTGGTTATGTCCGTCTCATCCATGCTGCTGACCTGCCTGACCGCCGCAATGGCCGGTTATGCCCTGGCCAAGAAGCGCTTCTACGGCCGGACCATTCTGTTCAGCCTGATCGTCTGCGCCATGGCTCTGCCCAAGCAGGTTATCCTGATCCCTCTGGTGCGGGAAATGTCTGCACTGAAACTGTATGACACCATTTGGTCCGTTATCATCCCCATCGTCGGCTGGCCCTTCGGCGTGTTCCTGCTGAAGCAGTTTGCCGAGGGTATTCCCACGGAAATGGTGGAAGCCTGCCGGATTGACGGCGCCAGCGAGTGGCGTACCTTCACCGACGTCATGTTCCCCATGATAAAGCCCGGTGTTGGCGCCTGTGCCATCTTCACCTTTATCAATTCCTGGAACGACTACTTCATGCAGTTGATTATGCTGATGAGCACCAAGGAACTGACCATCTCCGTCGGTATTGCCACCATGCAGGGTGAAAACTCCACCGACTTCGGTATCCTCATGGCCGGTTCTGCCCTGGCATCCATCCCTATCATCATTGTGTTCCTGATTTTCCAGAAATACTTTACCAAGGGCATCACCATGGGTGCTGTCAAGGGTTAATCCCAGTCTCGCCCCCTCTGATTTAGAGGGGGCTCAGGCTGATTCTACCAATATATGAAGGAGAATACATATGACTGATATCAAAAAGTATGAAGGCATTATTCCTGCTTTCTATGCCTGCTATGATGCCGAGGGCCACATCAACCCCCAGGCTGTCCGGGAACTGACCCGCTACTTTATCGACAAGGGCGTAAAGGGCGTTTATGTCGGCGGTTCCTCCGGCGAGTGCATCTACCAGAGCAAGGAAGAGCGTAAGCTGGTGCTGGAGAATGTGATGGCGGAAGCTAAAGGCAAGCTCACCGTCATTGCCCACATCGCCTGCAACAACACCGCTGACTCCCAGGAGCTGGCTGCCCACGCAGAAAGCCTGGGCGTTGACGCCATCGCAGCCATTCCCCCCATCTACTTCAAGCTGCCCCCTTATGCCATTGCCAAGTATTGGAATGACATGAGCGCCGCCGCTCCCAATACTGACTTCATCATTTACAACATCCCTCAGCTGGCAGGTGTTGCCCTGAGCGTGCCCCTGCTGAAGGAAATGCTGAAGAATCCCCGGGTCATCGGTGTCAAGAACTCCTCCATGCCGGTTCAGGACATCCAGATGTGGCGGGATGAAGGGGCTATCGTCTTCAATGGTCCCGATGAGCAGCTGATTTCCGGTATGGTCATGGGCGCCACTGGCGGCATCGGCGGCACCTACGGCGCGATGCCGGAGCTGTACACCAAGCTGTTTGCCCTGGTCAAGTCCGGTGACCTGGCTACCGCTCTGGAAATCCAGAACGAGTGCTGCCGGATCATTTACAAGATGTGCTCTGCCCATGGCAACATGTACGCCGTGATTAAGGAGATTCTGCGCATCAACGGCGGCCCCGACTGCGGCAGCGTCCGCGCACCTCTGGCGGAGATGATCGAAAGCGATTACCTGATTGCTCAGGAAGCTGCCCAGATGATCCGCACCGCCGTGGCAAAGTATTGCTAAAAATCCAAAAGCCGCCGGACCCCCTCCGGCGGCTTTTGCAAAATAGCAGTTTTTTGTAAAAACTTTCGAGAATCTGCCATGGCACAATGAAAAAAATATGGTATAATGACAATAGAATTCAAACCAGAGGAGGAAATTTTCTATGCAGTACTTAGGCATTGACTATCAGATGAAACACGCCCCCAAACTGGACCCCACCTTCATCCCTTTCGGTGTCTGGCGGGAAGCTTACCTGAAGGACGCCAAGCAGCCCATCGCCATCGCCGTTGAGCGGGACAAGGGCCGCGTCTCCGTCCACCACAC
>USHP01000152.1 GCA_900554625.1 uncultured Eubacteriales bacterium
CCTGGTGGATCACGGACGGGCTTCGCATTTGGGATGCCACACCCAAGGAAAAAGAGAAAATTCCCGCTGTGGTACTTACCGCCTCCCTGATCCGCAACCCGGATGAGCGACTGCAAGCATTGGCTGATGAGCTGAATGAACGCTATGGCGGCAGCTGGCTGATGCCGGTCTTTATGAAGGCGATCATCACCCAGCCCAAGGAGCAGGTGTACGAGACCTATTCGCCCCTTCTGGATACGCCGCAAAAAGGCTATTTGTTCCATGCGCTGGGAATGCTCCATTACCGCTGTTATCCGGAAGACTGGACCTATGAACGCCTGGGCCCGGATGGAATGATCGCTCTGATTTTCTGGGGGGATTATAGCTATGGAACCTATGACACAAGGTTTATGATTGAACGCTATGTGGATCTGGATGAGCGGTGGCTCTTTGATTTGGCCAAGGACCCGGAGGGCCGCAAACCTATCCTGAATGTTTCCGGCAAACCGGAATGGTCACTGTCTGTAATCCGGAGTATTTTGACAAACGAGAAGTATTATGGTGATGTCCTACTCCAGAAAACCTTCACTAAAGATTGCATTAGCAAGAAAATAGTCCGGAACACAGGGCAGCTCCCCATGTATCTCGTGACTAACAATCATCAGGGAATCATTGATCGTCAGACCTTCGATGCTGTGCAGGTGGAAATGGCACGGAGAGGCGCTTGTAAGAGCCCATCTCGCAAGAATGCACCTACCGGTTTATCCACATATAAAAGCCGATACGCCCTGTCAGAAAGGCTGGTCTGCGGAGAATGTGGCACATTGTATCGCCGGTGTACATGGTCAAAAAGGGGAAAAAAGAAAGTGGTATGGCGCTGTGTGAATCGCTTGGATTATGGCACGAAATACTGCCACCAATCTCCTACCTTGGAAGAAGGCTCACTTCAAAGAACCATTCTCGCTGCAATAAGTTCTGTGATGTCCCAAAAGGAAACCATCATCAGCCGGATTACAGGTGCCATGGAACAGACCTTAGCACCGATTCCTGGTGAAACAATGAGCCTATCAGAAATCGAACAAAGGCTGGCAGAAATCGATGAAGAAGTTCGCAGGGTCGTCATACAAACAGCAGAACAAGGGTTGAGCATCTATGCAGACCAGATGAAATCGCTGACGGACGAATGTGCTGAATTAAAGAAACAGCGGTCACGCATTCAGGAGCAGCAGACGAATAATTCAGCCTTTATGAAACGTGTGGACGATGTGGCGAACACCATAAGACAGACCTCACCGACAATAACAGAATGGGACGAAGGTCTTATTCGTCAACTAGTCGATACAGTTAAAGTTGTTTCAGCGGAAAAGATCATCGTGTATCTGCAAGGTGGCACACAGGTCGAGCAGAACATGGTAGAATAACAAGGGGGTGCACGATGAAATGATCTATGCCACAGGCGATACCCATGGCAACTTCCAGCGGTTCGCACCCGAACACTTCCCCGAGCAGGCCGGAATGACCAAGGAAGACTACATGATCATCTGCGGAGATTTTGGCGGCGTATGGGATGGGGGCAAGAAGGAGGAGCGGAATCTGGACTGGCTGGAGGATCTGCCCTTTACCACGCTGTTCATCAGCGGCAACCATGAAAACTTCGACCTGCTGAGAAAATACCCGACAGAGGAATGGAACGGCGGAAAGATTCAGCGAATCCGGCCTCATGTGATCCACCTGATGCGCGGGCAGGTCTTTGACCTGCAAGGATACTCCTTCTTTACCATGGGCGGTGCCAGAAGCCATGATATCGAGGACGGTATTCTGAACCCCAAAGCACCCGATTACGAAGAACAATACTGGGCCCTTCGCAGAATGGGCGCCCGATTCCGGGTCAACCACCACTCCTGGTGGAAACAAGAGCTTCCCGATAAATCCGAGTATGAGGAAGCTCGGCACAGCTTGGAAAGCATTCACTATGAGATGGACTATGTGATCACACACTGCGCCCCAAACAGCATCGTGGACATACTGGGAAACGGTGGATATGTTCACGACCACCTGACCGACTTCTTGGAGGAAGTCAAAGAACGAGCCAAGTTCCACTACTGGCTGTTCGGACATTACCACGACAACAAAATCATCGACGACCGCTTCGTCCTGCTCTGGGAGCAGATGGTACAAGTGGTGTGAACAGGCCAAAGAGAAACGCAGGAGGCGCCTCCTGTGCTTCTCTTTGGCCTGTTTCTAAATAAGGCAGGTTCTGCCGGAAAGGAGAAGCCATGAACATCCGCAAAAATATCGATTATTCCGCCATGTTTGCAGCCCTGGACGCCGCGCTGAACGCTGAGCTGCCCCAGATGAAACTCTGCTGCGAACTGGGCCGCATCGTCTGCTCCAGGCCGGAGAAAGGCGCGGCTGTGGCCGCAGCCGAACACCTGCACAGCCGTTTCCCCGATGCTTCCGGCTTCTCCCCGCGCAACCTTCGCCGGATGCGGGAGTTCTATCGGATGTATGAGGACACCCCCGAGTTGCTGGCCCTGGCCATGGAGATCAGTTGGACCCAGAATGTAGTCATTTTGGAAGCAGACATGGAGCCGGATGAGCGGCGCTGGTATCTTCGTGCCGCTGGTCGTTTTGGCTGGTCAAAGGTGGAACTCCAGAGAAAAATCGATTCTGACGCCCATCTGGAAATCCAACTCGACGAATCTGAGATTCAGTGCTATACTGAGCGTGATAGTAATGAGTTGGAGTGTACGGAGCATGATCAGGATACTTTTTCTCTGCCACGGCAATATTTGCAGAAGCCCGATGGCCGAGTTTATCATGAAGGATCTGGTGAAGAAAGCCGGTCTGGAGCAGAGCATTCAAATCGAGTCGGCGGCTACCAGCACCGAGGAGATCGGCAATCCGGTGTATCCGCCGGCTCGCCGCAAGCTGTCCGAGCATGGCATCGACTGTTCCGGCAAACGAGCCCGGCAACTTCTGAACAGCGATTACGAGAAGTACGACCTTCTGATTGGCATGGATCGAGCCAACCTGCGGAGTATGTACCGGATCTGCGGCGGCGATTTTGCCGACAAGATGCACCTGCTGATGGACTTTACCAACCGTCCCGGAGAGGTGGCCGATCCGTGGTACACCGACGATTTCGACACGACCTGGCGGGATGTGGAGGAAGGCTGCCGGGGGCTGTTGCACCATATCCAGTTGCAATCAGCAATTCATGGAGGTGATTTCTGAATGAATAATAAATTGATTGTCCATGGGACAGAAATTTCGGTCACCACCATTGACGACAAGGATTATATCTCCCTGACTGATATGCTCAGGGCGAAAGACGGAGACTTTTTCATCTCCGACTGGCTGCGAAACCGAAACACAGTTGAATTCCTCGGGATATGGGAACAGATCCACAACCCGGATTTTAATTATGGCGAATTCGCCGCAATTAGAAGTCAGGCTGGTTTGAACAGCTACAAACTCAGCGTCAAAGAGTGGGTTGAAAAGACGCATGCAATTGGACTGCGGGCAAAGGCCGGAAGATATGGCGGTACATATGCCTACAAAGACATTGCCTTTGAGTTCGGCATGTGGATCAGCCCTGAGTTCAAAATCTATCTGATCAAAGAATTTGAACGACTCAAGGCCGAGGAAATGAAACAGCTTGGCTGGGACATCAAGCGAAATCTGGCCAAGATCAATTACCGCATCCATACAGATGCTATCAAGGAGAACCTGATTCCGCCGGAGCTTTCCGCAAAGCAGATTTCCATGGTGTATGCCAGTGAAGCCGATGTGTTGAACATGGCCCTGTTCGGTATGACTGCAAAGCAGTGGCGGGACAGCCATCCCGATCTGAAAGGGAATATCCGTGACTACGCCAATGTCTCTCAGCTGGTCTGCCTGTCCAATCTGGAGAACCTGAATGCGGTGTTCATCAATGAGGGGATGTCTCAGGCCGAACGGCTGACAAAACTCAATGCCATCGCTATAAGCCAGATGGAGATCCTGACTCAAGATCACCGAATCGAAGCTCTGGAGGCTCATAGCGAAGACCTATCTCCTATGGAGTAAAAATATAATCGGCAGGACGCTTGCGAGTGGGCTAAGGCCGTGGCATCTATAGTGTTGCGATGTTCCATAGACAACAGGCCCCGCCGCGTGTTATGCGCGGCGGGGGTTTTTTATGCGCATCAGGGGATAAAGAGGGCTGCTTTCTGTCGGTTTTTGTCATAATGCACGAAATAACATGGATAAAACTAGATTTTTGCTATCTTGCATTTTGTGGTTGATGATGCTATAACATACAATATGTAGGGTGTATTGCACATTCCAGTTCGCACCGATATGGAATTTTGTAGAACGAGAGGGGTAGCTGTGATGAAAGGAATATCAATTGCTGTGCTGGCGCTTATTGCGGCGGCATTATTTTTGTCCTTTTCTGCATTTGCGGAGAGTGCCGGTTCCGTTGCGCCGGCCATTGCCGTGACCGCCGACGGTCAGCAGAAATACAGCCTGAGCCTCGCCTCCGCGGTTGCAGACGCGGGCGACGGCGGAAGTGTTAAGCTGCTGCAAGACGTGGAGATCGACTCCATTTCGGGGCTGGCCATCACACGCAGCATAACGCTCGACCTGAACGGCAAAACGATATCGGGCGTACACTCAAGCCAGAAAAAAGTCATTTACGTATACAGAAACAACACCCTTACGATAACGGACAATAGTCTGGAGCAGACGGGCAAAGTGGTTAACACCAGCCTGTTGGGAGGCAGCGTTCTCAGTACCTCCATGTCGGATGATGCGGGTATAATCGTGCTAGGCGGCAGCTATGAGGGGCAGCTGGAAAACTCAAAAGGCGAGATAGTGGTGTTGGGAGGCTGTTTCGACACGGATGTCAGCGGCCTGGTGCCAGCTGGCATGATGCAGGATGAGAGCGGCAGAGTGGTGTTGGACGACGCAGTCGCGGTGGCTTCTGTAAACGGCGTTGGCTACGTCTCCCTCCGTGACGCCGTCATCGCAGCAAACCCCGGCGGGACTGTCAAAATGCTCCAGGACGTGGACTGCGAAAGCTGGGAGCAGGTCTGGGAGCTCAGCGGAATAGTATTTGAGGGAGGCGGCCACACGCTCAGTATCGGCGGGATTACAAGCCTCGAAAACCACGACGCCGTCTTCCATTCTGCAGGCGGGAACATCTTCAACGACCTCACCATCGACCTCTTCGGCCTCGGCGACGAGGGGGAGGTCGACTCGGGCAGTGCCTCCGTGCCCGTGCCGGACGTGGAGGAGTATTCGAGCCGCGAGCTCATGGCCATGGAGCGCGAGACCACCGGCCTCTACCTCACCGGCCACCCCATGGACGCCTATCGGGAGG
>USHP01000153.1 GCA_900554625.1 uncultured Eubacteriales bacterium
GGGCGTGTAGCGCAGCAGACCCAGCAGCACCAGCAGCGCCGGGAACACTGCCAGCACAATAAAGTAGCAGGCATTGGCGGCATACACCGGCACCCGCAGCCGGGACAAATCCCGGAAAAGATGCACCGTTTTTCCAATGATGCCGCCTCGGGGAAATTCCCGCATGGCACTTCCTCCTTTCGGCTCCGAAGTTTCAGAAGCCAGCAGATTCCTGTGGAAATCTATGTGTTTGCAGGAAATGTATGTGGCAAATTTCGTAAAAAAGCAACCGGCCCGCTGCCCAGGGGGCAGCGGGCGGAAACAGGTTTATTCTGCGGAAATCAGGTAGTAGTACACCGGCTGACCGCCGCTGAGCAGGTTCACATCCGCATTGGGGCAGATATCCGCAAACAGATCCGCTGCCTTCTGGGCATGCTTTTCCTTCACGTCGGCGCCATAGTAGATGGTGATATACTCCTTGCCGTCGTCGCGGACCTTCTCTGCCAGGGACTTCAGCAGCACCTTGATATCCTGGCTGGTGCCAAACAGCTGGCTGCCGTACAGGGCCAGGTAGTCACCTTCGTGGATATCGTAGCCGTCAAAGTCGGAGTTGCGGGCAGCGTAGGTAATCTGCATGGTGTCCACGGTACCCAGGGACTCGGTCATGGCTTCCACGTTCTCTTCCACGGTTCCTTCGGGGTTGAAGTTGAGCATGGCAGTCACACCCTGGGGAACGGTCTTGGAGGGAATCACCACCACGTTCTTGGGGGTCAGGTCGTTGACCTGCTCCGCAGCCATGATGATGTTCTTATTATTGGGCAGCACGAAAACCGTCTCGGCAGGCACCCGGTTGACAGCTTCCAGGATGTCCTGGGTGCTGGGGTTCATGGTCTGACCGCCGGAGATGATGGCATCCACACCCAGGTTGGTGAACACGTCCGCCAGGCCCTCACCGGCGCAGACGGAGACAGCGCCCAGGGCCTTCTCCGGCTCAGCAATCTGGGGAGCCAGCTCGCTTTCGGACATGACCTTCTCAGTGTGCTGCAGGCGCATGTTCTCAATCTTCACGGTGACGAAGGAGCCATACTCCACAGCCCGGCTCAGAGCAGCACCGGGATCGTTGGTATGGACGTGAACCTTGATAATCTCGTCATCGTCCACCAGCACCAGGCTGTCGCCCAGACCGCTCAGGAAGGAGCGCAGCTCCTCCGGGTCCTTGTCATTTTCCCGGTCGATGATAAACTCGGTGCAGTAGGCAAAGGTAATGTCGCCGGTGTCGAAGTCGCCGAAGTCGGCAGCGTCCTTCACCTGGACAGCTTCCGCACCCTCGGCCAGAACCACGTCATTGCCCTGCAGGGAGGACATCATGGCTTCCAAAGCGACCAGCCAGCCCTTGCCGCCGGCATCCACCACGCCGGCCTTCTTCAGCACCGGGTTCTGGTTGACGGTGTTGGCCAGAGCGGTCTTTGCCTCGGCAATGGCAGCTTCCTGGACAAACTCGATATGGTTATTCTCCCGGGCAGCCTCGATGGCCTTGGCGGCAGCCAGACGGGCAACGGTGAGGATGGTGCCTTCGGCGGGCTTCATAACCGCCTTGTAGGCAGCGTCTACGCCTTCCTGCAGAGCCTGGGCCCACAGAACGCCGTCGCTGGTCTCGGTGCCCTTGAGCTGCTTGGAAATGCCCCGCAGCAGCAGGGACAGAATCACGCCGGAGTTACCCCGGGCGCCCCGGAGCATTGCGGAAGCCGCAATCTTGGCAGCCTGACCCAGGTCCGGATCTTCGGCCTTGCGCAGGTCAGCTGCGGCGGCATTGATGGTCATGGACATATTGGTGCCGGTATCGCCGTCGGGGACGGGGAATACGTTCAGTTCGTTCAGCGCCTGCTTATTCATTTCAATGGCGGCAGCCGCACTGATCATCATTCTGCGAAAATCGGCGCCGTTAATGATTTGCTTCAATTCATTTCCCTCCGAATTCTTAACCGATCATCATAGAATCGATATACACGTTCACGGCACGGACTTCCGTTCCCGTGCACTGGGTAACCACATAACGAACCTCAGAAATAATGGAGGCGCCCACGGCGCTGAGGTTGACGTTGTTGTCGACGATGATGTGCAGATCAATGGAAATGGAATTGTCCTCGTTGAAGTGAACCCGGACGCCCTTTCCCATGGATTCCTTACGCAGCAGGTGGTAAACACCATCGGTAACACTGCGGGCAGCCATGCCCTTGACACCGAAGCAGTTGGTCGCAGCGGTACCAACGATGTCGGTATAAACATTGGTGCTGACATTGATGCTGCCGTTTTCATTCTCATGACGGATCATAAATCAGACCTCCTAAAAATTTGGTTGAATCAGGGGGAATCTTTCGATTCCCCCTGGTGGTGTTTCCTTGGGGCAATCAAACCATGCTCTGCTCCCAGCAGTCGGGAGCGGTCAGGCCCATCATCTTGACAATGGTGGGAGCCACGTTGGCAAGGCCGTAAGCGCCGTCCTTGATGACCCAGGTATGATCCTTGTCATAGATGATGAAAGGCACCGGGTTCAGGGAGTGGGCGGTGCGGACGGAGGTCTTGCCCTTCTTGGTCTCGGTCATCTGGTCGGCGTTGCCGTGGTCAGCGGTGACCAGCACGGTGTAGCCGTACTTGTCGGCAGCGTCCAGAATAGCCTTCAGGCCGTTGTCCACGCACTCCATGGCGTAGACCACAGCGTCCATCACGCCGGTGTGGCCCACCATGTCGCCGTTGGGGAAATTGCAGCGCAGGAACTGGAACTGCTTGGAAGCCATGTTCTGCACCATCTTCTCGGTGATTTCCTTGGACTTCATGGCAGGAGCCTGCTCGAAGGGAATCACGTCGGAGGGGATCTCCTCGTAGACTTCCAGATTCTCGTCTACCTTACCGGAGCGGTTGCCGTTCCAGAAATAGGTCACATGGCCGTACTTCTGGGTCTCGGACAGGGCATACTCGTGGATGCCGGCCTTGCACAGCACTTCGGTCAGGGTGTTGGTGATCACGGGAGGCTGCACCAGGTAATGCTCGGGGATGTTCAGGTCTCCGTCATACTGCAGCATGCCGGCAAACTTCACGCCGGTGTAGTCGCCCCGGTCGAACTTGTCAAAGTCCTTGCGGTCAAAGGCCAGGGAGATTTCCTGGGCACGGTCGCCGCGGAAGTTGAACAGGATCACACTGTCGCCGTTGGCAATGGTAGCCACGGGCTTGCCCTCCCGGGCAATGACGAAAGCGGGCAGGTCCTGGTCGATGCAGCCGGTTTCGGCGCGGTAGGTTTCGATGGCCTCCTTGGCGGAAGCGAACATCCGGCCCTGACCCTGAACATGGGTTCTCCAGCCCTTTTCCACCATGGCCCAGTTGGCTTCGTAGCGGTCCATGGTCACCTGCATACGGCCGCCGCCGGAAGCGATGGCGTAGTCGCAGCCTTCGGTGTTCAGCTGTGCCAGGGTCTTTTCCAGCATATCCACATACTCCAGAGCGGAGGTGGCAGGCACGTCACGGCCGTCCAGCAGGATGTGGCAGTAAGCCTTCTTCACGCCCTCGGCGTGGGCCTGTTTCAGCAGAGCAATCAGGTGATGGATGTTGGAGTGAACGTTGCCGTCGGACAGCAGGCCCAGGAAATGCATGGCCTTGCCGGACAGAGCGTTGGCAACCAGATCCTTCCAGGTTTCGGAAGCATACAGAGCGCCGTTTTCGATGGACTCGCCCACCAGCTTGGCGCCCTGGGAGTAGACCTGACCGCAGCCCAGTGCGTTGTGGCCGACTTCGGAGTTACCCATATCCTCATCGCTGGGCAGTCCGACGGCGGTGCCGTGGGCCTTCAGATAAGTATGGGGGCAAGTTGCCAGCAGATGATCCAGAGTCGGGGTCTTGGCTACAGCCACAGCGTCGCCGCTGCCGCCGTCACCCTTGCCGACGCCATCCATGATTACCAGAACAATGGGTTTTTCCATAACAGTATTCCTCCCAAAAGCGAGTAGTACGCATAATTTTTCAGTTTATAGTTCAAGTTATTTTACATCATTTTTCGGAAACTTACAACTACTTTTTTATTTTTTCCGTTCCCCACAAAAAAGCCTCCGGGAAAGGCCCAAAATGGGTAATTTTCCCGGAAGTTGTGAAAAATGTTTGAAGCAGATTTTGGTTTGCTGTGAATCAGCCGGAGTACTTGCCGCCCTTGTGGCTCATGCCCCGGAAGATCAGCGCACCAACCAGCAGGAAGGTCAGCACTGCCGCCACGATGACAACGCCAATCCAGCCGCTGCCGCCGACCTGTTCCATCACTTCCGGCTCCGTGGGGGTCGTGGTAGGAGCAGAGGTAGGTACGGTGGTGGGGGCTGTGGTGGGTGCGGTGGTAGGTGCAGTAGTGGGAGCCGTGGTAGGCGCAGTGGTAGGCGCAGTGGTAGGTGCAGTGGTGGGTGCGGTGGTGGGCTCGGTAGTGGGGGCAGTGGTGGGCTCGGTTGCCGCTTCTTCCTTCACGGGGGCAGGCACTTCTTCCCCGTCAGAGCCTGCCTGAATCACTTCCAGCCGTCCGCCGAAGTTCTTCATCAGCTCGTCCACCGGCTCCTTGGGCCAGGGATTGTCCACAGGATAATAGATGGTAATCTGGTTGCCGTTCCACAGGCAGCTGGCGTTGAAAGAAGGCATGCCGCCGTCACAGTAGACGGTGACCAGCTTACCGCAGTCGGCAAAGCACTCCTGACCGAACCGGCGGAAGGTTGCCGGCATGTGGATGGAAGTCAGGCTGTCGCAGTTATAGAAGCCCTTGGGGTCAATCTCCTTCAAGGGACTGCCGAAATTGATGCTGGTCAGGTTCTCGCAGTCAGCAAAGGCACCTTCGCCAACCTTGGTCACGCCGCCGGTAAGTACAACGGATTTAATTTCCGATTTGTGGCTTTCCCAGGGGCTGCCGGCGTCCATTTCACCGGAACCGGATACCGTCAGGGTGCCCCCTTCCAGGGTCCAGGTCAGGCCGTCGCCGCAGGTGCCGCTGGTCTCTCCCTCAGCGGCCAGAGCCATAGGTGCTGCCAGGGTCAGCAGGCAAACCAAGGCCAGCAGATATACAATCCATTTTTTCATTGTCTTGTTCTCCCTTCTTGAGGATGGGTCTTTATTGCCAACCGCCTGAGCGGTCAGTTCATGGTTCCTTCCCAGCGCTGGAACAGCTGTCCAATACGCTGGCGCAGTGCCCGGGCTTCCGGGGCATCGGATGTTCCGGCAGTATCAATCCACCGGGCAGATGCCGCTTGGGCATCTTTCAGAGTTTTCAGGTCGCAGCTTAAATCCGCCACCCGGAAGGCGGGCAGTCCCGACTGGCGGGAGC
>USHP01000154.1 GCA_900554625.1 uncultured Eubacteriales bacterium
CTCAAAAAAGCCCGGAATATCAAGGAAAATCATCGCTCAGACGATTGAAATACGGCCTCAAGGCTGCCCGTCGCGCGCCTCAGTTCAGCAAGCGCTAATCTCACTTACCCAAGAGATAATTTCCACTGCTTCTCAGTACGTCTTTGGACGCTGTTTTGCAGAAAATTGGATGGTTTTGGAGTTGTGAGAGTTCCTCAGAAGTGTTCCGTTTTACTCCGTAAGGAGCAAGCAAGGAGCACACAAGGAACAAGAATCGCAAGCGAAAACAAAAGCCTTATGAAGCAGGAGATCGTTCCGCAAGGAGCGTATCTCCTGCTTTTTTGTGCTGCACGGCTTTTCCTTCTTCCTTTTAGATCTTGTTGATTGCCTCCACCAGTGTTTCAATATCCAGGTGGGTGTAGACACGTTCGGTGAGCGTCATGGCACCGGAGTGTCCCACAATCTTCTTGATCATGGTTTGGTCTACATGGGCCTCTGTCAGCATGGAGATGCAGGTGTGCCGGGTACAGTGTGGCGTCTGGTCATATCCAAGCTGCTCCATCAGGGGTGTGAAGTAACTGTCGTAGTAGTTCCTGTAATCAAAATGCTTTTGATCTGGCGTGTGGAGCAGATATTCACACTGAGAACCTTCGTACCACGCTTTGTAGAATGGCAGTACCTTGTCGGCAATAGGAACTTTCCGTAGGCCGTTTTCGGTTTTGCTGGCAATCACATCAAAGTACTGTTCTTCCAGATGTACGTTTTCCTTCTTCAAGTCGAGGAACTCCGAGATGCGGCAGCCGTTGTAGATCAGCATCAGCACGATCTGATAGTACGGGTCCTCTGCAAGCTCCCACAGGCGGGCGATCTGCTCCTTTGTGAACTTGTTCCGGTCACGCTTGTTGGGGTTCTTATCCTTGTACCGGCTCAAATCCACAAACTCGGAATAATCCTTGTTGCAGATGTCGTTTTTCATGGCGTAGGCATACAGCTGGTTGAACAGCCCCTTGAGTTTTTTCAGGGTGGGGTAATTTTTCCCGCAGGTGTCCACCACAAATTGAAGGTCCATCAGTCGAATGTCCCGAAACACCTTGTTGTAAAGTGTTCCACACACCCGATAGGACGCCTCATAGCCTTTTACATTTGACTTGGAGATGGTGGGGAACTTCTCCTTTGACCAGCGTTCATAGACCTCCTGGAAGGTGGCCTTGGATGCCTTGATGTCAAAGGGATTGTTGTTGTACTCTGCCAGCATTTGCAGCCCCTCTGCTCTGGTTGCCGCATAACCGATGGTGATTTGTTCCTGAACAGACTTTCCTGTTTCAGGGTTGACGTGCCACCCTACCGTTTTCCTCACTGCATAGGGCCTTCTTCGCTTTCCGGACATTTTCTTGACGCTTCCATATCCGTTGGGTAATCTCAAAAAATCTCAAACTTCCTTTCTCCCAGCGTTTGAATTAAATTTGATAAAGGGTATGCAACACCCTCTGTTACTCCTGGTCGCCGTTTTCCTCGGCGGCCTTTTTCATTTTCTCCAGCATCTGCCGATCCAGTTCGTTGCGCCGCTGAATGCGCTCCAAATCGGAGAGGACTTCCACTTCCTTGTCCTGCAACTTGGCATCTGCGTAGTAGGCCAGTTCTTTTTCAATCCAGCGGTCAAAGGATTCTTGATCGGTCCAATAGGTTTCCAACTTTTCACGCTCATCCCGGAACTCTTCCAAAATCAGGCACAGGGAATCATTCATCTCGGCGGAGTGGTCATTTCCTTTGAATTTCAGGGAGCAGGACCATTCTTCGCTGTGGGGCGGGCGCTGGACATCGATCTCGAACCGGATACCGGCCTTCTTGTTTAATTGGTAAAGAACCGCAATCACATCAGACAGGCTGTCCAGCTGGATTTCGGGTTTCTGATAGCCAATCAGGTCTGCCGGAGATATGTTTAAGATTTTGGCGATGGCATTGATCATCGCTATGGATGGCTCAATTTCACCGCTTTCGTATTTTTGAACTGTGCGCATCGTCTTGTCCAGACGCTGTGCCAGCTCTGTTTGGCTCAAGTGAGCGGCCTTGCGGGCTGCCTTGATTCTCTCGCCAATTTCAGCTGGGTTGCTGTGCATTGTCATCACCTCGTTTGTATTGTAACACGAAGCCGTGCGAATTACAAGGTCGTAATACGAATAATTTTTTCGCATTTAGTGTTGACAAGCCGTTCTGGAGGGTTTATAATCAAAAATACGAACTAATGATTCGCATATCGGCAATAAGGAGGTCATTCACATGGAGAAGAAAGTTTATGTCGAACTGCCGCCCTTCACCGGACGCAATGTCCCCATCACCGAGATTGCAGCCGCCATGCACAAGGATGCCCAGTATGTGCGCATTGGTTTGCAGCAGGGAATCCTGAAATTCGGCTATGCGATCAAGCTGGAAAACTCCAACGAGTACAACTACTACTGCCCCGACAGAAAGGTGTGGGAGGAAATTGGATACTTCCAGCCGGAAACCGCATAAAAAAAGAGCCCTCATCCTGGCAGATGAGAACTCTTGGCGGACAGTACAAACGGCAGCTGCCGTGTGACTATCACTCAGCAAGGATATTATAACACGACAGCTGCCAAATTCAACAATTATTTAAGGAGGAACAGAATTTGACAGCTTTACCAGATAGCATCATACAAAATGGTCTGTTCTGTTGCTGGAAGTATGAGGAACGAAATGGGAGGAAAACGAAGGTGCCATACCAGCCGGAAACTGGCCTGGGAGCGAAAAGCAACGATTCTTCCAGCTTCGTACCTTATAAAACAGCAGTGCAGGCCAGCGGATATGATGGCATCGGAATTGGCATTTTCAACGGCATCTGTGCAATTGACCTGGACAACTGCGTTTCGGACAGCGGCTATTACACCCAGACCGCCGCAGAAATTGTGGCCTTAATGCACAGCTATACCGAGTACAGCCCCAGCGGAAACGGTCTGCATATTCTCTTTTCGGCAAAAGGGTTTCAGTATGATACCAAGCGATTCTATATTATGAACCATCAGGCCGGAATCGAGGTCTATGTGGCGGGAGCAACCAACAAATATGTCACAGTGACCGGCAACCGCTGCGAGGATTATGAGTATGGGGACCGAACACAGGAACTGCAAACACTGCTGGACAAGTTCATGCGCAGGCCAGAAGCAAGTACAGAAAATGCAATAAATGCAAAAAACTCTGATTTAAGCATGGAGCAGCTTCTGCAACTGGCAAAAAGCAGTAAGAATGGGGCAGCGTTCACAGCCCTTTGGAACGGTTCGTTGGAGGAATATTCGTCCCCATCGGAGGCAGATCTGGCACTGTGCAGTTACCTTGCCTTTTGGACAGGACGGGATACCGCCAAGATGGACACTATGTTCCGGCAGTCTGGATTGATGCGGGATAAATGGGACCGGCAGCAATCCGGCACAACGTATGGTGCAATCACCATTCAGAAGGCAATCGAGCATTGCCGGGAAATCTACACTCCAAAAGCGGAGCCTGCACCGGTTTTTCAACCTATTGTTCCACTGACGCCACAGTGGAGTGACCTGCCTGCATTTCCGGTAGACACTCTCCCGGATGTGATTCGGAATTATGTGAGTGCGGTAGCTGAACACAGTCAGACTGCCCCGGACATGGCAGCGGTGATCAGCCTGGGTGTGCTGGCAACCTGTTTACAAGGAAAATACAAGATAGAGGGAACGCCGGGATACTGTGAGCCTTTAAGCTTGTACACAGTGGTGATCGCCGCACCGGGGGAGCGAAAGTCCAGCGTCATGCGGGATATGACCACATTCCTCTATGAGTATGAGCAGGAATATAACAAGGCGCACAGCATGGAAATACGGGAAAACCATTTGCAGCGGGAATCTCTGGAGCGCCAGATCTCCGGCCTGCAAAAGAAGCTGGAGCGCAAGGAAAGCCGGGAAATGGAGTTGGAGCTGCGGCAACTTCAGGAGCAGCTGGAAGAAATTCCAGAACTAAAGCCGGTTCGCTTTTTTGCGGACGATTGTTCCAGTGAAGCTCTGACCAGCTTAATGGCGGCCAACAACGGAGTGTTCTCCGTGATCTCCACCGAGGGCGGCATCTTTGACATCATGGCAGGACGGTATTCCAACAAATCCAACATTGATGTCTGGCTGAAAGGTCATTGTGGAGATGCCATTTATGTGGATCGAATGACCCGTGAAGCAGAGTGCATCATGCACCCGGCACTGTCGGCTATCCTCTCTATTCAGCCCAGTGTGCTGGATGAAATCATGTCCAATACCACCATGACCGGGCGGGGCTTGATTGCCCGCTTCCTGTATGCGTCCCCACCTTCCAGGATTGGCAGCCGAGTCTTTCGTACCCAGTCAATTCCGCCCGAAGTAACCGCCGCTTACCGCAGTTTGATTTTTCGTCTGATGGCTCTGCCGATTGGGGTGGATGCCCAGACGGTACACCTTTCCGAAAAAGCCTTTGACCTGATGGCCGATTACTTTCAGGAACATGAGAAGTTTTTGGTTGGCGAGGGGCAGGCAATTTCCGATTGGGCAAGCAAATATATCGGTGCAGTACTCCGGATTGCAGGGTTGCTGCACTGTGCTGATATGGAAGATGACAAAGCAGAAGTGACCGCTTCTACGATGAGCAAGGCGATTCAGATCGGCAAATACTTTCTGGCTCATTCCACCTATGCCTATTCCATGATGGGCACTGACTTAACCATCCAGAAAGCCAAATTTGTCTTGGCAAAGCTCAAAAAGAAGAACGTATCGGTGATCAAGCGTTCTGAGCTTTTTCAGATGTGCCGGGGGAAGTTCTTTAAGAAAACGGAGGAGATTTTTCCGACGCTGGAACTGCTGGAGGGACATGGATACATTCGGCTGGAAGAACCGGAACGCCAGTCGGCGGGCAGACCAGCCGATGTGAAAATCATTGTGAACCCCGCCGCATGAAACTGCAATTTTCTGCATTTATTGCATTTCCTGCACAGAGTTGCACTCTGGTATCGCACCACCGTCCCCATCGAAAAATCCGCAGATTTGGAGATGGATGGTTCGGGAGAATCCGGTGGATTTTCCCGAACCGTGGGCGGCAGGATTGCTTACAGAAGCAAGGTTGCCGGACACACCTGGCTTGCTGTGTGGATAGCACACGCAAGCCAGGGAGGCTCCCGCAGGAGCCGCATCCCCCTCGGAGAGCCCACGATACTTTGCAGCCGCAGGATGAAAGTATCATAGTGGGTTATTACACTTCCGCAG
>USHP01000155.1 GCA_900554625.1 uncultured Eubacteriales bacterium
GTGCCGGAGGTATACAGGGTCTGCAATTCATCCTGAATATCCAGTGCATCGAAAATATCCACGGTATAGTCCACCGGCAGATGGGAGGAATTCGTATAATAAGGGGTATCTCCGGGCTTTCCGGCCGTCTTGATGCCGGGCCAGCGCTTTCTGTCGTGCTTTGCCAGACGGTACGTGGTACTCTCCGCAGGGGTTGCCTCCAGATTGTAGAGGTCTCCGTACTGCTCCTGATAATCCGACAGACGCTCTCTCATATGGTTCAGTACTTCCTTGGTGAACTCCTGGGTCCTGGGATCGCTCATATCCGCTCTCAGCCAGTTGGCATTTAAGCCTACTTCATTCATACCGATCAGACCGATGGTGGAAAAATGATTCTCAAAGGTTCCCAGATACCGCTTGGTATAGGGATACAGTCCCTCGTTCAGCAGCTTCGTAATGACACCGCGCTTGATCTTCAGGGATCTGGCTGCAATGTCCATCATGTGGTTCAGTCTTGCGTAAAACTCGTCCTTGTTGGCAGACAGATATGCGATTCTGGGCATATTGATGGTGACAACGCCCACGCTTCCGGTGCTCTCGCCGGAACCGAAGAATCCTCCGGTCTTCTTGCGCAGTTCCCGCAGATCCAGACGCAGTCGGCAGCACATACTGCGGACATCACTGGGCTGCATGTCAGAATTGATATAATTGGAAAAATACGGTGTACCGTATTTTGCGGTCATCTCGAATAACAGTCTGTTGTTCTCGGTGTCGGACCAGTCAAAATCCTTTGTGATGGAATAAGTCGGGATCGGATACTGGAAACCACGGCCGTTGGAATCGCCCTCGATCATGGTCTCGATAAACGCCTTGTTGACCATGTCCATTTCCTTTTTACAATCCTTATATTTGAAATCCATCTCCACACCGCCTACCAGCGCCGGCAGCTCTGCCAGATCATCGGGCACCGTCCAGTCTAGCGTGATATTGGAAAAAGGAGCCTGTGTGCCCCAGCGGCTGGGGGTGTTGACACCGTAAATAAATGCTTCGATGCATTTTTTCACTTCGGGATAGCTTAAATTATCTACCTTTACAAATGGGGCAAGATAGGTATCAAAGGAAGAAAATGCCTGTGCTCCCGCCCATTCGTTCTGCATGATCCCCAGGAAATTTACCATCTGGTTGCATAGCACGGATAAGTGTCTCGCCGGAGCAGAAGTAATCTTGCCGGTGATGCCGCCCAGTCCTTCCTTGATCAGCTGCTTTAAGGACCATCCGGCACAGTAGCCTGTCAGCATGGACAGATCATGGATATGGATATCCGCATTCCGATGTGCCTCTGCAATCTCTTCATCATAGATTTCAGACAGCCAGTAGTTCGCCGTCACCGCACCCGAGTTGCTTAAGATCAGACCACCTACGGAATAGGTCACCGTGGAGTTCTCTTTCACACGCCAGTCTTCCACCTTGACATAACTGTTGACCACATCCTTGTAGTCCAGAATGGTAGACTTCATGGCACGCATTTTCTCCCGCTGCTTGCGGTACAGAATATACGCTTTCGCCACCTCTTCATAGCCGGCCTGTCCCAGTACACGCTCCACACTGTCCTGAATGTCTTCCACGTGGATCTCGTCATTCTCCACCTTTTTCTGGAAATCCGCAGTTACCCGTAACGCAAGAAGATCAATAATGTCATTATTGTAGCTCATCTGCGTCGCAGTAAAAGCCTTCATAATGGCATCATTGATCTTCGTCAGTGTAAAGTCCGCTTTGGAACCATCTCGTTTGATTACCTGAAACATCTTATGTACCCCCTTACCTTCGTGTCCCCATGGGCTTTCGCCCGTAAAACCTATCACGGTCTATTCTACAATACTTTGTAGGGGAAGTCAATTAAAGGATACAAGATATTGTGTATACATCAGTTCACCCGTCGATTTGTGCGGAGACGGCTTTACGCTTGCGTAAGGAGCCGGCTCTGTGCAAATCGACGAGGGGAGCGCCATCTCATGAGCAAAAGGCAGCTGCGTAGCAGCGGAAAGCCTCGAAGAGGCGATTTTGCGAATGGCGCGGGGTGAACGACCACGGGTGCGAATGGCGCGGGGTGAACGGCCGCGAATGTGAACGGTACTCGCCTCTTACGCTCTCTTCCACACCCTGTGGTACAACACATACGCCACCACCGCAGTCACGCTCTCCGTGCAGACAAATGCCCACCACACACCGGTGACGCCGATCAGGCGGCTCAGCACAAATGCCGCAGGGATGATCACCGCCACATACCGCATCACGGAGATCACCAGGGAAGCCATGCCCTGTCCCAGCGCCTCCAGTGCGCCGGAGCTGGTCACCGACACAGCGGACAGAATAAAGCCCAGACTGATGATGTGCAGTGCTGTAATACCGATGGTAACAGTCTCCGGATTCTCGGTGAACAGTCCGATCAGTCCTCCGGGGATCAGCCAGCACAATGCCGTGCCGATAGCCATGATCCCGGCAGTCAGTTCCAGCGTCAACCGGTAGATCTGCTCCACACGCTTCCGCTCTCCGGCACCGTAATTGTAACCAATCAGCGGCCGGATGCCCTGAATGATGCCATTGGAGGGCAGATAGATAAAGGTCTGCAGCTTGTAATAAACGCCCAGTACCAGCACATACGCACCCGAATAAGCCGCCAGAATACCGTTCAGTGCGGAAATCAACAGAGACGGCAGTGCCATATTCAACGTAGCCGGAATGCCGATGCCGTAGGTCTTGCCACAGACCTCTCCTTCCGGTCGCAGATAAGTTCTGCGCAATTTTACCGGCAACGGATCCAACACATAATAGATGATATATACTAATAACGTGATCACCTGACCGATTCCGGTAGCCAAAGCCGCTCCGGCGATCTCCATCCGGGGAAACGGTCCGATACCGAAGATCAACAACGGATCCAACACAATATTCGTCACAAATCCAGCGATCATACTGACCATGGTGGCACGCATCCGGCCCACCGCCTGAAAGATTTTCTCTAACGTGATACCTCCGGTGACAATGGTGGAAAACAGGAATACCACATTGGAATATTCCATACCCAGTGCCCGCACGGTATCGCTCTTCGTAAACATCCCTAAGAACCAGTTCATGCCGCAGAGGAATAAGATCATAAGCAGTACGCCGTGCAATACTCCCAGCACCATGCCCTGGGTTGCCGTCTTATCCGCTTTTCCCTGATTCTGTGCTCCCAGATAGAAGGAGATCATGGCATTCACACCCACACCGAAGCCCACTGCCACCGCCGTCAACAAGTTCTGTGCCGGATAGACTAAAGACAATGCCGTCATGGCATCTTCACTGAGCTTCGCCACGAAATAACTGTCTACAATGTTATAGAGGGAATTAAATGCCATGGACAGCATCATGGGAAGTGCCATGGACATGACCAACGGGAATATCTTCTTTTCTTTCATATAAGTCTGGTTCATTTTTTCTCTCCTTAAACAACAAACGCCACACAACATTCCTGCTGTGTGGCGAAAATAAGATCGATATCTTGAAAAATCCACTCCCTTACGGGTTTTATGACCGGTTATTCATTTTGTTCCAGAGCGTATTATAGGGAAGAAATGCCTTTCTGTCAAGCCTGTACGCCCAGTATTTTTGCAAATAACTGTGCCCCTTCCTCCGCCTGATAGATATTGATACCGTCAATGTCTGTGCTGTGGTTGGCAAAGGCAGGGTACAAAAATCCCGCGCGGAAAATCCGCGCGGGATTTCATTTGGAAATTACTTGCTCAGGGCCTCGTCGATGGCGGCGGCGGCCTTCTTGCCGGCGGCCATGCAGACGAAGCTGCCGGGCTTCAGACCCAGCTTTTCGGTGAGGGCACCCTGGCGCTCGGTCAGGAACTTGGATACGCCGCCGGTGAGATTGCCGTTTTCGTCCATCTTGACCCAGCAGGCCTTGTTGCCGGTCTGGACTTCCACGTCGGCCAGCAGCTTGTCAATCCACTTTCTGGCCTGGGCAAAGTCGTGGACAACCACGGCCTTGACGGTAGCGCCTTCAAAGGGGCCGAAGCCGCAGCCCTGGACTTCGGCGGAAATGTCCTGAATCTCCAGGTCAATACGCAGGTCGGGCTTGTCGGAGCCGTAGCGCTCCATGGCCTCGTTGTAGGGAATGTGGCGGAAGGGAGCCTGGGAAACCCGGCTGTACTTGCCGAATTTCTCGAACACCGGCACCAGCACATCTTCCAGGGTGGACAGCACGTCATCCTGGGAAGCGAAGGCCATTTCCATATCCAGCTGGTAGAATTCGCCGGGGGTACGGTCGGCCCGGGCGTCCTCATCCCGGAAGCAGGGGGCGATCTGGAAATACTTGTCAAAGCCTGCGGTCATCAGCAGCTGCTTGAACTGCTGGGGAGCCTGGGGCAGGGCGTAGAACTTGCCGGGATGCTTCCGGCTGGGCACCAGATAGTCACGGGCGCCCTCGGGGGAGGAGGCGGTCAGAATGGGAGTGGTGATCTCCATAAAGCCGTGGTCGATCATGGACGCGCGCAGGGCCGCCACCACCTGGGAACGGAGGATGATGTTGTTCTTGACCTCCGGATTGCGCAGATCCAGGTAGCGGTACTTCAGCCGCTGGGTCTCGTCAGCCTCCCGGCTGCGGTTGACCTGGAAGGGCAGTTCGTTGTAGCGGCAGCGGCCCAGCACCTCGATCTGCTCGGGCACCACCTCGATGTCGCCGGTGGGCAGCTTGGGGTTCTTGCTGTCCCGCTCCCGCACCACGCCGGTGACGGCGATGGTGGACTCCTTGTTCAGGGCCTTGATGGTCTTGACCATCTCCTCGGTCTCAGCCACCACCTGGGTGGTGCCGTAGAAGTCACGCAGCACCAGGAAGCCCAGGTTGGCGCCCACCTCACGGAAGTTCTCCAGGAAGCCCGCCAGGGTGACGGTCTGGCCCACATGCTCCATCCGGAGCTCCCCACAGGAGTGGGTGCGATAGTGGGTACGCACGTTATCCATGAAAAATCAACTCCAAATCGTAATTAAGGGATTCAATATAACAAATAGAAATCAGATATTGCCCTTCAGATCCAGGTAACGGCTGTAATACACCTGCATATCAAAGTTTTTGTACAGGTCAGTGCCGTCCTTGGCGGTGACCCCGAAGTGGGTCAGGGCGGTGTTCTTCACGTAGTCCAGGAACTCCACGCCGTCCACGGTATTGAACCAGTTGAACTCCATGCCCTGGGC
>USHP01000156.1 GCA_900554625.1 uncultured Eubacteriales bacterium
CTCCACGGACAGGCTTTTTTCTACCCTTCCGTGTCTACTTTTATAATAGCATCAATCCTCGTATCACTTGCCAACGAGGGAATTCTTGAAGCGCCCGGATATGCCAATCAGATTTTCGGGTGATAGTGCGAAAGTATATTGAACAGCAGAATTCTATCAAGTAGACTTTCGGAATGTGATTCATATTGTTTCTTTTGAATGCTTTAAGATGTCCTTTCTTGCACCAATTATTGATTGACGTTGTGCCGTAGCCGATTACTTTTGAAATTTCGCTTGTGGTCAGCACATCGGGATATTGTGCAAAAAGCTCCGTGTAATACAGCTTCATATTTTCAAGAATCTGTTCGGGTAGTTCGGTTTTCATTTTCACGGTATAGTTCCCCTTGTACCACCCAGCCGGTGCTGAATAGGATTCGGGAAATACTTTTCTCTTTTCAAGATATGTAATAACATCAGCCTTTTTGATTTTGTAACAGCGAGTTTTCTTGCGCGTGTATTCGCACGGAATCTTTCCGCTTCGAAGCAGATACAAGGCCGTTGATTTACTGATGTGGCAGATTTGATAGAGTTGGTCTTTGGTAATAATATCGGGAATCGAATCCCAGTTGATTGCGGTTTCATTCATAGCAATACACCTCGTAAATATTTTAGTCGGTGCGGTTCTTTCCTGTGTATTGCCGTTGTTGATGTGTTTATTCTGTTCTTTCCGCAGTTCTTTCCAAAATAGTGCCTGTTCTTTCCAAAAACAGCGAAACTGCCGTTATTCGAACTTTCCTTATTTCTCGGGATTTCTGCGGTGCAACCGCCAAAAAAGCCTTAAATATCAAGCTTTTCGGCAAATACTAAGTCGCCCGAAACCGCCTTCAAAAATCGCTAAACAGCCATTAATCCATAAAACTCGAAATGCTGTAGACCGAAAGGTCTCTAGGGTTCGAATCCCTAACTCTCCGCCACAAAAAGCCTGTAATCACGCCGATTACAGGCTTTTTTATTTTTGCCCAAAGGATAAGCCTGCACGATCTTCGGTTTTCAGGGGAGAAAATCAGCTGTTCTCCCCGGCACTAATCGAACTCCAGCGGCTGCTGAAGTCGCCGCCCTCCGGCAGAGCAAGCCCTGTCTCCATCGCCTGCGCCGAAGTGATCTTGGACTTGTAATCCAAGTGGGCGTAGATGTTCGCCGTGGTGGTAAAGTCGCTGTGCCCCAACCACTCCTGAATGTGTTTGAGGGGGACGCCGTTGGCCAGTAGCAAGCTGGCACAGCTGTGACGCAGATCGTGAAAGCGCATCCGGCGCAAACCGTGACTCTCCAGGAATTTTGGAAATGCGTTGGTCAGGTATTCCACCCGCATCCGCTCGCCCAACTCATCCACGAATACAAAGCCATCGTATTCATAGTTGTAGCAGTTGCCGCAGACCTGCTTGTTCAGCTCCTGCGCCTCTTTCACCTGCATAAAGTATTCCCGGAAGCTGCCGATGAGCGGCAGGGTGCGCAGACTGGACTTGGTCTTGGCGGATTGCTGCTCGAACTCCTGATACTTGCCGTCGATGATCGTTGAGGTCACGGTGCGCTTTACGGAAATGGTGCCCTGCTCAAAGTCGATGGCATCCCATTTCAAGCCCACCACCTCGCCACGGCGAAGTCCATAAAAGGCAGCCACCAGCACCGGCAGCTCCAGCTTGGTTCCCCGAAGGGCTTCAAACATCTTCTGCATCTCGTCCGCCGAGAGAAAGACCGGCTGAAAGCTGTTCTTTCTGGGCCGGTCCACCTTGTCCGCCACATTCTGGATCAGCATATCGGTCTTGACTGCATATTTCAGTGCCGAGTGAATGACGGCGTGATAATGGATAACGGTATTGGGCGTGACCCGCCTGAGCATTTCAGAATAAAACATCTGCAAATGTCGGGCTTCCAGTTCCCGCAGTGTCAATTTCTTCTTGCGAAAATAAGGGACGATGGTGCTTTTCAGCAGTCCTTGATAGGCACCGTAGGTTGCGTGGGCCAGCCTTCCCTTGGCGATCTCCAGCCATTCCAGCAGATAGTCGGCGAACAGCATATCACTGCTCAGGTCGCCCACTTCTTTGGGCGGCTCAAATTCCGCTCGGAGCCTTGCCAGTTCTGACTCGGCTTTGCGCTTATTTCCCTTTTCGGAAAGCCCCAGCGAGATCCATTTCGTTTTTCGCTGCCCTCCGGCGTTTTTGTAGTTCAACACGGCATAATACTTGCCGTGTTTCAAAGTCAAATGTCCTGCTACCATTTTGTTTTCCTCCTGTCTCTTTCTATTTGCAGAACAGAACTCCAAACCGACAGTATCAGTATACCATCGGTTTGGGGTTCTCTCTATTCTGCGAATTGTTTGATTGCAGCCGTATCGGTACGAATCAGCGGGCGTCCCGGTTCCGTTCTCTCTGCCGCTTCAGCAGTTCCAGGCCCTTGATAATGTCCCGTCGCATCTGCTCCTCGGTGTAGCCGGAGGGGAAGTATTTCCGCAGCTCCTCCCGCTTGAATTTCAGCTGCTCTTGCTGGTTGGGCTTCGTCTCCGCCAGCACGGCGTAGACTATCTGGTCATCCAGTAAGCCCTCCTGCGCCAGCTTTTTCAAGCGGATGCTCTGGGCGTGGGACGGGGTGCAGTCGTTCAGCGCCATCGCGTCCAGCACCGCCCGCTGCTGATACGAGTCTAAGTAGGAAAGCTCCACCGCCGGGTTGAAGGCGATCTTGCCGTCGTCCACCATCGAAAGCAGTTCGGGGATCAGGTAGGTCAGGCGGATATATCTTCGCACTTGGTCTTTACTCTCACCTGCATCGTCTGCCACTTTTTCTACGCTAAGCAACTTCTCTGCAACTTGCACAGAAGCGATGCCCTGATGCTTGATGGCATCCAGCTTCATCTTATAGGCAAACGCCTTTTCGCTGGGCAGGATAGTCTCCCGCTGCAAATTGGCGTCCACCATTGCGATCACCGCTTCATCGTCGGTCAGCTCCCGGACGATGACGGGCATCGTCTCGACGCCCAGCACCTGACACGCCGCCAACCTCCGGTGACCGGAGATCAATTCATAGCCGCCGTCCAGCAGCGGCCTTGCCAGCGCCGGGGTGATGGCCCCCACCTTGCGGATGCTCTCGATCATCCGCTGCATCTCCTCGTTGTTCTGCACCTTGAAGGGGTGACCCTTGAACGGGTGCAGCTCGGCCAGTGGAATATTCCGCACCCGCTCCAATTTGGCATCGTCCCGCTCCGCCTGCGTGGAGAACAGATCGTCCAGCGTGGGTAAAGTAAAATCCGATTTTCTCATTGTATTGTCCTCACTTTCATAGTTTTTTCTTTCGGGGTTTTAGGGCACGCCCTAACGAGTGTTTTTGCGCTCCGGCCCTGCCGGGAGTAAAAACGCACTGCTCGCTTCGTCGTCACAAGCTCCGTATCCTTCGTTTCGCCGCAAGCGGCAAAACTCACTCACTCCGCTGCTCCTCCTCTCCCCAAAAAGTCCAAAGGACTTTTCGGGGACCCCATATGGCGTGATACCTGCTTACTTTAATTCATTCAAAATTGCTTCCAGCCTGCTCAGAATTTCCTCTTTCTGAAGCTGTGGAAGCTCCGCTTTCAGGCCGTTCATCATCCGAAACAGGTGGTAATCCCGCTCCGTGATGGCCGCTCTGACCTCTTTCCCAAGCCCCAGCCGCCGCAAGTATTCCGACAGCGACAGAGAACAGAACCGGGCATTTTCCAGCAGCTTCTGCTTCTCCTGCTCGGTCACACGGACATTGATCCCGTAGTTTTTGCTGCGCATTTGTTCACCCCCTTTTTTTCGGTTTGTGACGGCAATGACGGTTGTGACGGGGATTCCCTTATATAGCGATCCCGGCGTCATTTGCGTCATCGCCGTCACGGCGCAGGAATTTGATGAGCCGGCTTTTTCCCGTTCGCTTGGTGCGATACTCGATGCCCAGCGGCTCCAGCACCTCGAAAGCGAACTGACCGAGATACTTTGTGACCATATTGGGCGTGACCTCCTGCTCCTCCATTTCGGTCAGCAGCTCCGTGGCCGTGCCCACCCATTCGGTGCGGCGCTCCATAAAGTCCACCACCCGAAACAGAAATTTCGGCAGTTCCGCCTTATGAATATCCTCGCTGTTCTTGCGCTCCACCAGTTCCCAGACAAGGTCGTTAAACTGCAAGGCCAGCTCCTGATATTCCACATCCCGCCCACTGACCAGCAGCGTAGCGGCGTTTCCGCTGCGCTTGCGGCGCAGGATGAAGTTGGTGTCCGCAGCGCCGATGATGCCGGTAGAGCCGCTGACATCGTTAAAGGGATCGTCGCTGTCTTGCAGCTTTCGCAGGTGATGCACCAGCAAAATGGCGATGTTGAAGCCGTCGGCAATGCGCTTGATGGAGGAAATGTCGTCGTAGTCGTTGCCGTACATTCCCGCCTTTCCGGTGCTGCCTTTGGAGTCCCGCACCTTTTGCAGCGTGTCAATGATGACCAGCTTGGTGGCGGGATGCTCGGTCAGGAAATCCGTAATCTGCTCCTCCAGCCCGCCGCCGATCAGCCCGGAGGTCACGGCAAAATACAGGTTGTCCGGGGCGCTGTCGGTAAGATTGTAGAGTCGGTCTTTGATGCGGCGCTGGGTGTCCTCAAGGCTCAGATAGAGCACATCGCATTGCAGTGTAGGCAGCCCCCAAATAGAGTTTCCCTGCGCCTCGTCGTCACAAGCTCCGTATCCTTCGTTTCGCCGCAGGCGGCAAAACTCACTCGCTCCGCTGTTCCTCCTCTCCCCAAAAAGTCTTGCGACTTTTTTGGGACCCCGAACACCCCGGCCACAGCATCAGCCAGCTTTTGCCAATTTTGCTGGCGCCGCTGATGACATTGACACCCTGCGAAATAAGGCCATCTACGATGAACATCGTCTTGCTCATCGGCGTGGATAGCAAGGTCTCTGCGTCCACGGTTTTCAGTTTGTTACCCATAGAAATTTCTCCTTTGTAGAATGTTAGAAATGGATTTTGACAGGTCCAGATGGAAACGGCCACCCGCACCCGCTTTTCCCTCAAAAAAACCCCGGAAATCAAGGCTTTCTCGGCGCTTAATGTTCGACGCTGCGCCGCCGCCTGGCCGAGTCCGCTTTCTGCTTGCGTCGGATGGAGCAGCTGCATTCCGGGCAGTATTTCTGCCGGTTGCTGCCGGGTGCAAAGGGCTTTCCGCATCGGTCGCAGAGCCGTGTGC
>USHP01000157.1 GCA_900554625.1 uncultured Eubacteriales bacterium
CGATTGGGGCAAAAGATCCGCCGAAGCCCGCAGCTCCCATTGTGCGGTGTTGCCTAAAAGTAGGGCTTGAGGCTACCGGACACTACAGCTACAACATTCTCGGATTTTTGCTTAACAAAGGTCTGGCCACCTATGTCATCAATCCGCTGCACACCAACCTTTACCGAAAAAGCCTCAGCCTCCGTAAAACGAAGACAGACCGTGTCGATGCGCGAACTATTGCAACTATGCTCATGTCTGATGTGGACCTCAAGTCCTACACAGACACAGCATACCACAACGAAGAGCTAAAATCACTAACAAGATACAGATTTGATAAAGTGAAGGAACGGGCAAAGCTGAAACAATCCATCTCCCGTCTGGTGACCATTCTGTTTCCTGAACTGGAAAAGCTGGTTCCAACACTCCATATGGCCTCTGTTTATGCGCTTCTCAGCGAGTTTCCCGGGGCAAAGCAGTTGGCTGGTGCTCATCTGACCCACCTAAAGACTGTTTTGAGCGATGTTTCCAGAGGTCGCTACGGACGAGATATGGCAACAGAACTTCGGGATGCCGCCAAGCGCTCTGTTGGATCTGTGATGCCTGCTAAATCTCTAGAGCTACAGCATACAATCCGTCTAATCCGAGAACTCGATGCCGAAATCAAGGACATCGAGGCCGCTATTGAAGCCATGATGAATGAAATACAATCTCCCATCACTACAATTCCGGGTATCGGTATCCGCATGGGCGCTATGATCCTGGCTGAAATCGGCGATTTCTCGCGCTTCGACTCACCAGATAAGCTTCTTGCTTATGCCGGCATGTCTCCATCTACCTACCAATCCGGACAGCTTTCGTTATCCGGTGCATATTCACATATGGAAAAAAGAGGCTCCAGATATTTACGCTACGCTCTCTACAATGCAACCAAATATGTCTGTCTCTGGGATCCGACCTTTGCAGCCTATCTTGCCAAGAAGCGCGCCGAGGGCAAACACTACAATGTTGCGATCTCTCATGCCGCCAAAAAGTTGGTTCGGTTGATCTGCGCGATGGAGAAGTCCAGACAGCCGTACAACAGCGCTGCATAAGATTCATGCTCATAAGTTCTACAGGCGTCCGGATGGACGTCAGCTTTGCTATACCCTTTTTTAATCCGTCTGCAATTTTTTCCAATCCACATTTTAGGCTTGACTTCTAATAGTTAGTCTCTCTTTAACGTACAGCTGCATCGCCGTTTGGATTTGGCAAATAAATTACTGCCGGATTCTGCTGCAATCAATTACTTGTCCAATGGTACGCACATATTCTCCCGGATTTCGGATGGGGGTCAGGTTCAGAACCTCCTGAAGCTCCCGCAGCCCAGTCTGTGGATCATCGGCGGATGCTTTCCGGTCGGTACCGGCCACGGATTCCGCCGACCCACAGGCCAAAATCAGGCGAAGAAATTCCGAAAAATCATAGGCCAGGGGGTGAATGTCTCCGGTGTCCTTGTCCAATGCAAAAACCGTCTCCTGATATCCTTCCGCAAAGAAGAACAGGCTCTCCCCTGCTGCGCCGAAAATCCTGCTGCCCTGGGGCAAGCGCGAGCGGGCTGCTTCCGGGGAACAAAACCGGATGCCCAGCGCCGTTTCAGCTCCGCATATGTTTTTTACACGATCCAACATACTCATATCTATCCAACAGCTTTCTAAAGAGGACCAGGTCCTCCATTATTCTTTCTCTAGGGTGTCGGTATAAAATCTTCTTTACTATATAGACGATTTTTTCTACCAGAATGTTTCACTTGTTTACAATAATTTACAAAATATTCACATTTAGTTCTACCCCCTCCCGGGTAATGGCACTGGGATTGCGTCAATAGACTATGCCTGGGAGGGATCATCTATGGCAAAAAAATCTGTTCAGCAAGTTTATACCATCGTCAATCCCAACACAGCGGATGCCCTCACGGAAGCTTTGCTCAAATTGCTGCTGGAAAAGCTTACGGAAATGCCAGACGGCTCAGAACCTGATATGGCAAAAGGAAGAGGCAAGCCATGAAGATTGCCGCCTACTGCCGGGTTTCCACGGAAAAAGAAGAACAGCTTGACAGTCTGAACCACCAGAAGGAATTCTTTCTGACCTATGCCCAGCGAAATGGGCATGAATTATATCGGCTGTACGCTGACGAAGGCATCAGCGGAACCTCCGTCAAACGGCGGGAAGCATTCCAGCAGCTGATGCGGGACGCCGAAGCCGGCGCTTTTCAGATGGTGGTGGTAAAGGACATCAGCCGCTTTGCCAGAAACACGGTCGATGCCCTGCAAAGCATCCGGACTCTGAAGGCCCTGGGGATTCGCACCTTGTTTTTAACGGCAAATATGGATTCTATGGGGGACAGTGAGTTTGTACTGACCCTGTTCAGTGCCATGGCCCAGGAGGAGAGCAACAACCTTTCCAAGCGTGTCAAATGGGGCAAGCGAATCAATGCAGAAAAAGGCCGTGTTCCCCGGGGATTGTTCGGCTATGATCGAATTGACAATTTTACGCTGGAAATCAACCCCATGGAAGCGGATGTGGTACGAAAGATTTTTTCCCTGTACACCCGGCAAGGGCTGGGGAGCCGATGCATCAGCCAGATTCTGAACCAAAACGGGGACAAAACAAAGTTCGGCGGGAATTGGGATGCCCGAGGTGTTCGTCGGGTTCTTATGAATCCCATCTATTGCGGTACCTTGGTCAATCACAAGTATGAAGTTCAGGACTTTCTCACCGGGAAGCAGATTGCGCTGCCGGAAGAGGATCATTTTTGCCACAATCGGCCCGAATGGGCCATTGTCACAACGGATACCTTTCAGAAAGCCCAGCAGATTCGGTTGGAACGAAGGATACCGGACACGTTGCCCGGTAAGATGGAGCGTTACAGCGGCAAACATCTGTTTTCCACGTTGATTCGATGCGACCACTGCGGCCGCTCCTTCTGCCGAAAAACCTACACCTATGCCAACACCCGGGTATACTGGCACTGCGTTACCAACGATCAGCAGGGTATCCAGGGCTGCGAAAACAGGGTCAGTCTGGACGAAGCGGAATTAATGGAAGCTTTGAGCCGCTTCATCCTCTCTCAAATCGGAGATCCGGAAGAGTTTGCCTCCCGGGTGTTGGCTCAGCTTCCTTCTCGAGCAGTTCCAGTGGAAAACCACCACATCCGCCAAAAAGTGAAACAGGAAAAACTTCTTGCCAAAATGGAGCGCTACCAGGAGCTGTATGCCAACGGTCTGATTTCCCTGGATGGGATGAAGGCAAAGCTGCTGCCCATTCAGCAGGAGCTGAACCGAATCTCACAAAACAGCGAGCAGCTGTCTCCTTCTCCAAAATTCCAGGAAACGTTGCGTACATCCCAGAGATTTCGAGAGGAAATTCACCGCTTTTTACATCTGCAGTGGTTTACCAATCGAGATCTGCGGGAAATTCTGGATCACATATCCGTCAGTAAGGACGCAGAGGTGAAAATTGTTTTGAAAACGTTACCGCCTGACTAATTGGGGGCAGCAGTGGAGGTACTGGACCCCATGGTGCTCAGCTCCAAAGTCAAGGATATCTGCGAATGCACCTGCAACGACTGCCCCTGCCAGGTTCCTGCCGCAATCCGCGGACAGTTCGACGAAGAGCTGGTACTTTCCGGCGACCGCCGTCGGCTCTTTGTTACCCTGGGACAGTTCTCCATCGTCCGGCTGGAGCGGGAAGCCCAGCTGATCGTTCCGGTTCTGGACTACGCCATTCCCTGCAAGGAATGCTGCGAGGCACCCGGCAGCGGAGAAGATCCCTGCGAAATGTTCAGCCGGATTCCCTTCCCCGCCACTCAGTTCGCACCCAGATGCTGCGACGACAAGCGCGACGGGGATAATTGCTATCAAACCTGCTGACAGACGCAACGGGGAGGGGTTACCCTCCCCGTTTTTGCTGTGCAAATCTTTTCCGATTTTTAAGGCACTGGACGGACAGAAGTTTACAGAAAGTTTCGACAATCAACATTCGCTGTGATATAATGATGTTAGAAATTATGTACGAGAGGTGCATACTATGGCGTTTGTGGAATTTCAGGATGTGGGAAAGACCTACCATATGGGCGAAGTGGAAATTGAAGCCCTGCACAATGTATCTTTTGAAGTGGAAAAGGGAGAATTGGTGGTCATCGTGGGCCCCTCCGGCGCCGGTAAAACCACTTTGCTGAACATTCTGGGCGGCATGGATACCCTGACCACCGGAAAAGTCACCCTGGATGGGCAGGAAGTATCCGCTTTGAGCAAAAAACAGCTAACCCAGTATCGGCGCTATGATGTTGGGTTCGTGTTTCAGTTCTACAATCTGATCGGCAACCTGACCGCCTTGGAAAACGTGGAGCTGGCAAACCAGATCTGCAAGAATCCGCTGGATGCAGCGGAGGTTCTGACGGAAGTGGGTCTGAAGGAGCGAATGAAGAACTTCCCCAGTCAGCTTTCCGGCGGCGAACAGCAGCGTGTTGCCATCGCCCGGGCACTGGCAAAGAATCCCAAGCTGCTGCTGTGTGATGAGCCCACCGGCGCTCTGGACTATCAGACCGGCAAGGCCATTTTGCAGCTGCTGCAGGACACCGGACGCAAAACCGGTATGACCGTTATCATCATTACCCACAACAGCGCCTTGACCGCCATGGCTGACCGGGTGATCCGGATCAAAAATGGCACAGTTTCCTCTGTCACACGAAACGAACACCCACAGAACATTGCGGAGATTGAATGGTAATGAAACGAAATGCCATGCGCAGAAATCTGCGCCAATCCATTGTCAAGTCCTTCGGACGATATACTGCCATCGCCACAATCATTGCTTTGGGCGCGGGGTTGTTTGTCGGCCTTTTGATGTCCAAGACCGACATGGTTGCCACGGGGCAGTATTTTACCGACCAGCAAAATATGTTCGACATCCGCCTGGTCAGCAGCTACGGCTGGACCCAGGAGTATGTGGATAAAGTGCAGCAGCTGGATGGTGTCGCCCAGGCCGAAGGCTCCATCTGGATGGATCTGATCGCAAAAACCGGCGAGAATGGAGAAGATTGCGTATACCGCTTCTATTCTATTCCCCAGGATATCAATCAGGTTGCCCTGCGCAGCGGTCGTATGCCGGAGGCGGACAACGAATGTCTGGCCGATGGATTCCACTGGACCGAGGACATGCTGGGGC
>USHP01000158.1 GCA_900554625.1 uncultured Eubacteriales bacterium
GCTTTGGGCATAGGGAAGCAGATCCCGTCCGGCATCGGTCAGACTGACCGTATGTCCAATCCGGTCAAACAGCTGCACACCCAGTTCCTTTTCCAATAGCTTGATCTGAAAGGAAATGGTGGGCTGGGAGTAGCCCAGCTTTTCCCCGGTTCGGGTAAAGCTTCCCAGCTCCGCCGATTCGATAAAAATATTCAAACTGCGAAGATCCATAGAAAATTTGATTCCTTTCGTACTGCATATGCCTATTATATCGTCCCGCCGGGAGAAATCAAGCGTGCCGAAATAGCGGTTTACATTTCTTTCTCCCCATGGTAGAATAATGACGGCAAGAATTCAGAAATTTACCCCACATATTCTGAGCAAGTATCCTCAGTATCGGATTGTCTGCCTGAGCAACCGCCAGTTGTGGCAGACTATTCTCACCGGAGAATATCAGCATTACTACGAGACAATGTATACAAACCGGCAGTAAGAGGGAAATTTATGAGTCAGATCAAGGTTTCGCCTTGTCCCATTGGGGGACTGTATGTCATTGAGCCAGCGGTTCATGGTGACGACCGGGGCTATTTTATGGAAACCTATAATCAGCAGGATATGGCCGAACACGGACTGAATATGGTGTTCGTTCAGGACAATCAGAGCTGCTCCCGAAAGGGCGTGCTGCGGGGCTTGCATACCCAGAAACAGCATCCTCAGGGTAAGCTGGTGCGGGTGATCCGGGGCCGGGTATTTGACGTGGCGGTGGATCTGCGCCCTGGTTCGGACAGCTATGGAAAGTGGTATGGTGTGGAACTGTCTGAGGAAAATAAAAAGCAGTTTTACGTTCCGGAGGGGTTTGCCCACGGTTTTCTGGTTTTGTCAGATGTGGCGGAATTCTGCTACAAAGTCACGGATTTTTACCACCCGGAGGACGAGGTGGGAATTGCCTGGAACGACCCGGATATTGGGGTACAGTGGCCGGAGGTAGTGGGAGCGTACTGCGGCAGCGCCAGTGCCCAGGGCTATGCGCTGGCCGATGGCACACCGCTGCTGCTCAGCAAGAAGGACCAGCAGCTCAAGCCCCTGGCGGAGCAAGGAGAGAGGTTACATGGAAAAGATTGATTATCAGTATCTGCGCCCGAAAAAGGCGGAGGCACTGCGAAAATGGTGTGAATTCCCGGTAGAGGTCCGGGAAGATCCGGAAATCTGGCAGGGAAGCAGGGCAACCATTCTGCCTCTGCGCAGAAATCCGGCGTATGGCCTGCTGTTCGGAAAGGGCGGCGTGGTGGATCAGCAGGGACAGTATGTGGACCTGTCCGCCATCCCTGACAGGGTACAGGGAAGCTATCCCTTTGAAAATGCCGAATATCGGGATGAAAAAGTGGTCTATTGCGGATATCTGGTCAACCACTGGGGGCATTTCCTCATTGAAGGTGTGACCCGGCTGTGGTACTTCCTGGAAAATGACCCGACGGTAGACAAGTATGTGTTCTTCCTGGACGAGGAAGAGCAGCGGGAAATCCGGGGCAATTACCGGGAGTTCCTGGAGCTGCTGAAAATCTGGGACAAGCTGGAAATCATCAATCGTCCCACCACCTACCGGGAGGTAATCGTCCCGGAACTGGGTATCCATATGCGTCAGGCCTATACCCCCAAGCTGGTGAAGGTATTTGACGCGGTGGCGGACAATGTGGTGCCGGACCCCAGTTGGGAAACTCCGGAAAAAATCTACTATAGCCGCAGCCAGTTCAAAAAGGGCTTGCAGTTTGAATTTGGTTTCGATGCTTTGGATAATTTCTTCGAGAAGAACGGCTACACCGTTCTCTACCCGGAGAAGGTGCCCCTGGGCCGGATGATTCATTACATTCGCCACAGCAAAGTGGTGGCTAGCCTGTCTGGCTCCTTGCCTCACAATATGCTTTTTGCCAACTCGGGGCAGAAAGTGGAGATTGTGGAGCGGCTGGTCATCAGCGTTGACAATCAGACCGACGTCAACCGGATGCGCCAGCTTCAGGTGACCTATATTGATGCCAATATCCCACTGTATCCTATTGATTTTGTAGGCCCGTTCATTATGGGCTGGACCCCGGAACTGGAACGCTTTGCCAAAGATCAGGGTTATCAGCCGCCGGATGCACAATATCTGACCCGAAAGCACTACAAAACCTGCTTCGTCCGGTATATGAAGTCTTATTGGGATCTGTACCAGTACAACTGGTTCCAAGACGACTGGTATGGCCCCTTCGCGGATTCGCTGTATGAAGGCTACAAGGCGGGGCACAGCTTCTTTGCTGACTATCTGGACGGACGCAGACCCTTCCGGTGGCACCACTATTTGGAAATTCACTATTTCAAGCAGTTTGTCAAACGGCTGCTGAAACGGCAGTAAAGGAGAAAATGCTATGCTGTTTTTGGAATATCCTCCCTGTTCCACCTGTAAAAAGGCAAAAAAGTGGCTGGACGATCATGGCCTGACCTATACCGCCCGGCATATCAAGGAAGAAAATCCCACTTATGAGGAACTGAACCGGTGGCTGGAAGTCAGCGGCCTGCCGGTTAAAAAGTTTTTCAACACCAGCGGCCTGCAGTACAAGGCCCTGGGACTGAAGGACAAGCTGCCCCAGATGCCCGAGGATGAGCAGCTGCGCCTGCTGTCCAGCGACGGAATGCTGGTCAAGCGGCCCATCGTAGTCACCGAGGATGGAGCGGTGCTGGTGGGATTCCGGGAAGAACAGTGGACACAAGTCCTTTTATAAGAAAGAAACTCCCTGTGCATTCTCCGGTGAGATTCCGGAGCAGACGCAGGGAGTATTTTTATACCACAAATCGGTAGCCCAGACCCCGAACGGTCTGGATATAGCGGGGCTTGGAAGGGTTTTCCTCAATTTTCTGCCGCAGGCGGTTGATGTAGACCATGATGGCGTTTTCATCAATGATGGCTTCTCCCCAGACCAGGGTATAGAGCATATCCTTGGAGAAAACCCGGTTGACGTTGTCCAGGAACAGCTTCATCATGGCGTGTTCCTTGGAAGAAAGGGAAATTTCCCGATTGTCCTTGTAAAAGCGCATGGTGATGGTGTTATAGCGGAAGGGACCGGCCACAATGACGGCGCTGTCACCGAAAGAACTGGCCTTGCTCCGGCGAAGCAACGCTTTGACCTTGGCTCCCAAGACCACCGGATTAAAGGGCTTGGTCACATAGTCATCCGCTCCGATATCCAGCCCGTAAAGGGTGTCGTAGTCTTCCTGACGGCCGCTGACGATCATAATGGGGATGCGCAGCCCCCGATTGCGCAGGGTTTGGATCACCTGAAATCCATCCATTCCCGGCATATTGATGTCCATGATAATCAGATCGCACCGATTCTGGGAAACCCATTGCAGAGCCTGCTCGCCGCTGGAAACCTGCTGAGCTTCGATTCCGTTGCTGCGGATGGCTTTATACAGCATGGTGCGCACGGCTTCGTCGTCATCCACAATCAGCACCATATCCTCCATGGGAATTCCCCCCTTTACAGATTTATGGAACTTGGTTATGATGATAGTATAAGGCAAGAGGCTGAATTTGACAAGGGGGATCGGGATGAAGAATGTGTTTTCCGGGAAAAACCGGATTTTTTTCTTGTTCGGTTTCGGATTACTGCTGCTGGGACTGGCGGCGGGAATCTGGCTGGGAGCGGGGCAGAAAGCCCAGAATGTGCAGCAGTTTCAGGAGAAGCTGCTGCTTCAGGCATGGGAAATGGACAGCCGGATTCATCAGCTGCTGATGCCCTACACTGCGCAGCTGGAGCAGGGAACCGGGGGATTTGCGATGGAGCTGGATACCCAGGGAAGCTTATACGATCAGGACGGCAGGCAATATCAGCTGCCGCCCCAGGCCCAATGGAATCCGGGGATGAATGTGCTGCCCTGTCTGGGAGAAAATGGGGAGGTCTATCTGGCAGTTGTGCAGGTTTCTTCGGCAGGTGAGGCCAGGGGAATCGTCTTGGACCTGATTTCCTTTTATCGGGAGTGCGGACCCACGGACGACGGCTATCAGGCGGTGCTGATGGACCGTTCCGGCAGCGCCTTGATTCATCCCAGGGATGGCGGAATTGCGGTGGAACTGGCGCGGAAGCAGGAATATGAAATCGTATGGGATGCGCTGGAAAATCAGAAGGAGTCCCATTCTGCTGCCATGGGAGCGGATTCCTGGATAGGGGTGATTCCGGCGGAAGTGTCCGGAAATGGCTATTTTACCATCGGCATCCTGGGAAGTGTCCCGGAGGGAATGTTGTGGATGCCAGGAGCCATGGGGCTTTTGTGCTGCGTGCTGCTGGCGGCGGGATGTGCCTTGATCGCAGCGGCAGTTCTGAAAACGGAGCGGGGACGTCGGGACCTGGAACTGCTGCAGCAAAAAAATGCCGCCATGGAAGCGCTGAATCAGAAAACCCAACAGCTGGCCCACCATCAGCGGCTGGAAATCATGGGTACCCTGACCTCCAGCATTGCCCATGAATTTAACAATCTGCTGGTACCCATTATGGGCTACAGCATGCTGGCCCTGGAAAAGCTTCCTCCGGAAAACGAGGATATCTATGATGATGTGCTGGAAATCTACAATACTTCTCTGAAAGCCAAAACCCTGATTCAGCGGCTGTCCGACCTGTCCCGGAAGAATTCGGAAACGGTCTTTCGTCCCCTTTCCCCGGATGAATTGGTGCAGAAAGCCCTTCACGTGGCAAAACCTGCCCAGAGCAAAACCATCACGGTGCAGACGGATTTGCATTGTCCGGATATGTGCATTCTGGGCAATGAAATCCAGCTGTCTCAGCTGCTGCTGAACCTGATTCTGAACGGTTTTCATGCCATGCCTAAGGGAGGCACCCTGACCATCTCCACCCAGACTCAGGAGGAAACGGTGCAGATTACGGTCAACGATACCGGCACCGGCATTGCGCCGGAGGTGATTTCCCGGATTTTTGAACCCTTTTTCACCACCAAGGAGCAGGGGAAGGGCACCGGATTGGGCCTTGCCATTGCGGCCCAGGTGGTGGAGGACCACAAAGGAGAAATTGACGTCAGCAGCCGCCTGGGTGTTGGCACAACCTTTGTGGTGACCATTCCCCGGAAGAAAAGGGAAGAATCGGAGAGTATGGAAAATCTGTGAAAAAATTTTGACAATCTTAATATTTATTTAGATTTCATCTATGAACAGTTAAGGTT
>USHP01000159.1 GCA_900554625.1 uncultured Eubacteriales bacterium
GAGTAGCAATTAATGGTTTTGGCCGTATTGGTCGTCTTGCATTCAGACAGATGTTCGGTGCAGAAGGATATGAAGTAGTAGCAATCAACGATTTAACCAGCCCTAAGATGCTGGCACATCTGTTGAAGTATGATTCTTCTCAGGGTGTTTACAAGTATGCAAGCACCGTTGAGGCTGGCGAGGACAGCATCACCGTTAACGGCAAGACCATCACCATCTACAAAGAGGCTGACGCAAGCAAGCTTCCTTGGGGTGAATTAAAGGTTGACGTAGTTCTGGAGTGTACCGGATTCTACACCTCCAAGGCTAAGGCTCAGGCTCACATCGACGCAGGCGCTAAGAAGGTTGTTATCTCCGCTCCCGCTGGCAACGACCTGCCCACCATCGTTTACAACGTTAACCACAACACCCTGACCAAGGACGACCACATCATCTCCGCCGCTTCCTGCACCACCAACTGCCTGGCTCCCATGGCTAAGGCTCTGAATGACCTGGCTTCCATCGAGTCCGGCATTATGTGCACCATCCACGCTTACACCGGCGACCAGATGATCCTGGACGGCCCCCAGCGTAAGGGCGACCTGCGTCGTTCCCGTGCCGGCGCTGTGAACATTGTTCCCAACTCCACCGGTGCTGCTAAGGCTATCGGCCTGGTTATCCCCGAACTGAACGGCAAGCTGATCGGCGCTGCTCAGCGTGTTCCCACCCCCACCGGCTCCACCACCATCCTGAATGCTGTGTGCTCCAAGTCCGTGACCGTGGCTGAGATCAACGCTGCTATGAAGGCTGCTGCTACCGAGTCCTTCGGCTACAACGAGGACGAGATCGTTTCCTCCGACGTTATCGGCATGCGTTTCGGTTCCCTGTTCGACGCTACCCAGACCATGGTTTGCGCTCTGCCCGATGGCAAGACCCAGGTTCAGGTTGTGTCCTGGTACGACAACGAGAACTCCTACGTTTCTCAGATGGTCCGTACCATCAAGCACTTCTCCACTCTGCTGTAATTAAACAGACAGAACTTCGCCGCCGTCCCGAAGGACGGCGGCTTTTTTATGGGCAAAACCGCCCCGCTGAGGAAAGCGGGGCGGTTTTTCAGATCATCTGCTCCGGGTGGAATACCCGGTCAAATTCTTCTTCCGTCAGATAGCCCAGCTTTACGCAGGCTTCTTTCAGGGAAATGTTCTCGGCATAGGCTTTTTTCGCGGTTTTGGCCCCGTTTTCGTAGCCGATGTAAGGGGTCAAAGCGGTGACCAGCATGAGAGAGTTGTGCAGATTCCCTTCCATTTTCTCCCGGTTGGCCCGGATGCCTGTGACGCAGAAGTCGTGGAAGGCGTTCATCCCCTCCGCCAGCAGTCGGGCGGACTGGAGGAAATTGCAAATCAGCACTGGCATGAACACATTCAGCTGGAAATTTCCCTGGCTGGCAGCCATGCTCACCGCCGCGTCGTTGCCCATGACCTGGACGGCAATCATGGTGATGGCTTCGCACTGGGTGGGATTCACTTTTCCCGGCATGATGGAAGAGCCTGGTTCGTTGGCGGGGATGGTGATTTCTCCCAGTCCCAGCCGGGGGCCGGAGGCCAGCCAGCGGATGTCGTTGGCAATCTTCATCAAATCGCAGGCCAGAGCCTTCAGCGCCCCGTGGGCAAAGACCAGCTCACTTTTGGAGCTGAGAGCGTGGAATTTGTTGGGTGCAGTGACAAAATTCTTGCCGGTGAGCAGGGACACCTGCCGGGCCACTTCCATATCAAATCCGGCGGGGGCGTTCAGCCCCGTACCCACGGCGGTGCCTCCCAAGGCCAGCTCCTTCAGATTTGGCAGGGCCTGCTCCAGCAGCTGACCACACCGCTCCAGGCTGGTGCGCCAGCCGGAAATCTCCTGGGAAAAGGCAATGGGGGTCGCATCCTGCAGATGGGTACGGCCGGATTTGACAATTCCAGCATTGTCCCGTTCCAGCTGGGCAAAGGCAGCAATCAGCCGGTTCAGGTCCGGAATCACCCGGTCTTCCAGGCTCTCCACCGCCGCAATGTGCATGGCGGTGGGGAAAGTGTCGTTGGAGGACTGGGACATGTTCACATCGTCATTGGGGTGCAGCAGCTTCTTCCCAGCCAGTTCATTGCCCCGGTTGGCGATGACCTCGTTGGCGTTCATATTGGACTGGGTGCCGGAGCCGGTCTGCCAGACCACCAGAGGAAAATGCTCCGCCAGGGTCCCGGCGATTACCTCATCACATACTTGGCAGATAATATCCTGCTTTTCCTGGGTCATTTTTTCCGGTTTCAGGGTGTGATTTGCCAGAGCGGCGGCTTTTTTCAGAATGCCGAAACTGCGGATAATCTCCCGGGGCATGGTTTCCAGTCCCACACCGATGGGGAAATGCTCCACAGACCGCTGGGTCTGGGCGCCCCAATATTTATCGGCAGGCACCTTGACCTGTCCCATGGAATCCTGTTCCAAACGATATTCCATAATCTCTCCTCCTTGCGTTTTCTTGATGATACCAAGGCGGAGAATAAATGTCAACCTGCGCAGAATCTTACCCCTGGAAACCATAGGTTCCGCTGAGAGGGTCCTGGAAGAGGGGAATCTGAGGCGGCAGGAAGGTAACCAGGGCAAACAGCACCAGAACCAGCACAATCAGCCCGGCTGCAACTTTATTGGGAATCCGGCATGGCTTTCCCTGGGTGAGGGTTCTGGTTTCAACCCAGAAGCCCGCTCCGGTGGCCAGGAAGAATTTTGCGATATCAAACCACATCCAGTGCGTCCCCAGGGCGCCGGTATAGATGTAGTAAACGGCTGGAATCAGCACCAGCGCTGTCAGCAGGCCCTTGAGTTTTGTGCACCAGAACCTGCCGATATCCTTGCCGATGCTCCGGTATTCCGCCAAAGCAAACACCGCCATGGGCCACAGCACCAGCTTCATATGCTCCCAGACCGATTCATTCACCGGGGCAAACAAGGCCACCAACCGGTTTTCCCCGCTCCAATCAAAGAGAAAATGCAGCAGCGTACCCACCACCGAGACAAAGAAAAATCCCACCGTCTGCCAATAGGTCAGGGTTTTTTTCATGGAAACCACCTCCAATATCCAAAATACGGAAGTAGTATATTCCAATGGCCCCGAAAAATATGCCAAAGGCACCCGACCTTTTCTGCTGCCGTGAAAAGCTTCACAATAAATTCACACCTGCATTATTGACCACCTGGTCTTTTTTGATTATAATAGACCACAAAGTCTATAACGGAGGTTGGATATGAAAAAGGAGGAAAAAACCCAGCGCACCAAAGAGCGCATCCTGGCAGCAGCCATTGTGGAATTCGGCACAAAAAGCTATGACAGCGCATCCATCAATACCATCTGTGCCGAAAGCCAGGTATCCAAGGGGCTACTGTATCACAATTTCAAAGGCAAGGACGATCTGTATTTGCAATGCGTTTCCCTATGCTATCAGGAAATGCTGTCCTACATTCGGCAGCGGGAAACCGACCCCGGGGATTTTGACATTCCCACATGGCTGGCTATCCGCCAGAGCTTCTTTGCGGAACATCCCCATTACAGCAACATTTTCTTCAACACCGTTTTGCAGCCGCCCAAACACCTGATTGGGCAGATTCATGACATCCGGAAGGATTTTGATGCCTTCTATCAGCGGCATATGAAAACATTTCTCTGCCGGGTCCCTCTGCGGGAGGGGATCACCACGGAAACCGCTCTGTCCTGCTTTATGATCTTCTCGGAGATGTACAACGGGTATTTTCAGAACAAAGCCCTGGAAACCGAGGACTACAAAACCCTGATTGATGCCCACGAGGGGAAAATGGCCCAGCTATTTGACATTTTGCTCTACGGCCTTGCCAAGCAGCCGGAAGCGTAACCCCCAAAATCAGAATGAATTAGAAAGGACCCGATTACTATGCTTCTGTTACTGCTGAGACTGTGCGTTACCATTTTCATTGCTTTCCTGTGCGGAAGGCTGATTGCCAAGCTGAAATTGCCCTCCATTCTGGGTTGGCTGATCTGCGCCATGATCCTGGGCCCCCATGCGGTTTCCCTAATTAACCAGGAGCTGCTGGACGCCGCCTGGTATCAGAACACGATTCACATCATGGAATGTGCTGTGGGTCTGATGATCGGCACCGAGCTGGTATGGAAGAAAATCAAACGCTCCGGCAAAGCCATTGTCATCACCACTTTGACCCAATCTCTGGGAACCTTCTTCGTGGTGTCGCTGGTGTTCGGTATTGTTTTCTACTTTTCGGGCATTCCCCTTTACCTGGCCCTGATTTTCGGCGGAATCGCCCTGGCTACCGCACCGGCTCCGGCATTGTCCATTGTCCGGGAGTTTAAGACCGACGGCCCTGTTACCAAAACCCTGATTCCCATGGCCGCTCTGGATGATATTGTGGGGTGCATTGTCTTTTTCTGCATGATCTCCTGTGTCATGGGCAGTCTGTCCGCCGGGCAGATGCCCCTTTACATGATCCCTCTGATGGTGGTGCTGCCCCTGGTGATTGGCATTGTCACCGGCTACGCCGCCGGGATGCTGCTGAAAAAGCAGCGCAATGACCGCCAGACCCTGGCGCTGCTGATTGCCTTGATTCTGGCTACCTCCGGTGTGGGATTCTTCTTTAACTATGTGGTCATGCCCAGCCCGGTACTGAACTTCATGCTCATCGGTATGGCATTTTCCGCTACCTTCTCCAATCTGATCAGCGAAACCCGTCTGGAACAGATTATGAAGGTGTTCAACCCGATTCTGAACATTCTGATGATTGTGGTGATCTTGAATCTGGGTGCGCCGCTGGATTATCATTTGATGCTGGGTGCGGGCATCTTTACCGCTGTGTACATCGTTTCCCGGGCGGCAGGTAAATATTTCGGCGCCTACTTTGGCGCTGCCATTACCAAATCTCCCACCACTGTAAAAAAATATCTGGGTCTGACCCTGCTGCCCCATTCCGGCGTCTCCCTGGTGTTTACAGGAATTGCCGTTTCCGTATTAAGCGGTCCCGCTCCGGAATGTGCCCAGATCGTCCAGGGCACCATTGCGGCGG
>USHP01000160.1 GCA_900554625.1 uncultured Eubacteriales bacterium
CCTGACCGCCCAGCTGGAACTGGCTGCCGTCAGGCAGACCGGCGCAGCGGCCGGAGTCAGAAACCAGAATCATCCGCTCCGGGCCGAACATGGTGAAGGCCAGCCGGACGGAGGCGGGGTGGATGTGCTGACCGTCGCAGATGATCTCTGCCCGGACATTGGGATTCTCCACAGCGGCGGGGATCACGCCGGGGTTGCGGTGATGGATACCGGGCATGGCGTTGTACAGGTGGGTCAGGTGGGTCACGCCAGCGTCGATGGCAGCCTTGGCATGGTCGTAGTCGGAATCGGTGTGGGCGATGGATACGGTGCAAAGCTCCTTGGCCTTGGCAACAAATTCCGCAGCACCGGGCAGCTCGGGAGCCACGTCCACAATCCGAACCAAACCGCCGCAATCCTCGTAGAGCTTGCGGAAGCCTTCAAAATCCGGCTCTTTCAGATAATCCGGGTTCTGAGCGCCCCGCTTCTTGTAAGAGAAGTAGGGGCCTTCCATCTGAATGCCCATCAGCCGGGCGCAGCCGTCGGGAGTTTCCTCGGTCAGCTGCTTGGCGGTGGCAAAAGCGGCAGAGAGCACATCATAAGGCAGGGTCATGGAAGCGGGGGCGAAGGAGGTAACACCGCAGCGGGCGTAGTAGGCTGCCATTTTCTTCAGACCTTCGTAATCGCCGTCGGAGAAGTCAGCGCCGGAGTTGCCGTGGCTGTGAACGTCCACCAGACCGGGGATAACGGTGGCACCGTGCAGATCGATGGCATCTTCGGGAACATTCTGGGGCAGAACCTCACCGAATACGCCGTCTACCACTTCAAAGGCACCGGTATGGAATTGAAAATCGGAGGCAAAGATGCGTGCATTTTTATAGAACATGATGCTTTACTCCTTTTTATAATAATATAGTGGGTTGCCACTATGGTATCATGGAGTGACAGAAAAAGCAATTGGCTGAGCAAGAAAATCTTTTCAACGTGCTGCATGAATTTCCTGTGACCAAAATATTACCAAAATGCTAACAACAAAAATGACAAAATGTCATAAATTTGGCGTAGGCTGGAAATAAGTGGAAGAAAATGTTTGAAAAGCAGTTGCAAACTGATAATTATTAAGAAAACTTTGTAAATCTTAATAACTTATTTTGTAATTATTTGTAATTTTCCTATTGACAGATCGCGCCTTATGGGTTATAATCCGGGTATGAAAGAGATGCCGAGGAACAAGTAACCCAAACAGGCTTCCCGATACCCTGCGGGCGGCGCTTGACCAACGGCAAGCTTTTCTAAAAAATGTCAATTTCATTCAGGAGGTTAAAGAAATGAAAATGGTATGTAAGAAGCTGCTGAGTCTGGTTCTGGTAGCCCTGATGTTGGTATCTGCGGTTCCCTTCCAGGCTTCTGCCGCAGGAAGTGTTGAAGTCCCTGTTACTGTCTACATTAACGATGAAGCTGTCAACACCAGCAAGACTTTGACAGTTGACGGCAGTGGTGTTGTTCTGGACGAGAGCCTCGCCATGAGTATGCTTAAGAACACTGAGAATCGTACCTTTGTCAAGTGGATGAACGGTTCCGGTGAGGTTGTCACCGGCAAGTCTCTCAGCTCTGACTGGGTAGACAGCCACTCTGGTTACGCTCTGTCTCTGTACCTGAGCGAAACTAAGCCCACTGAGCATGTCCATAACTACGTTGAAAAAGAGCGCGTTGAGCCCACCTGCGGCAAGGACGGCTACATTGTGAAGAAGTGCGACTGCGGCAGCGAAGTGAAGGAAGTCCTCAAGGCTACCGGTAACCACACCTGGGGCGGCTGGGTCATCCAGAATGAGGCCACTGCTACCACCGAGGGCACCATGATCCGTACCTGCAGCACCTGCGGTCAGACCGAAACTCAGAAGTACACCGCTAAGACCAAGGAAATCAGCTTCCAGGTTACTCTGGACGGCGAAACCACTACCACCAAGAGCGTGTTTGTCCTGGACAAGACCATGAGCCTGCCCAAGCCTTCCGTTCCTTCCGGCTACCAGTTCAAGGGTTGGTTCACCGAGCCAAACGGTAAGGGCGCTCAGCTGAACGACGGTACCACTTGCACCGAGAACCTGGCTAATGTTTACTACGGATACTTCACCAAGGTTTCCAAGTTCCCCTACAGCGTTTACCTGCACATCTACGAGACCGGTAATGTCAAGACTCCCATGAAGACCGTCACTCTGGACACCTGGACCTGCGTGAAGGACGGCGTTGTCACTCTGGACGAGATCAAGGAAGTTGTCAAGACTTACTACACCGCTAAGACCAGCGATGGCATCGCTTATGACGGCATTTACTACTCCACCAGCTCCACCAAGACCGACTATGTCAACGATCAGAACAAGACCGATCGTATCAACAACCTGGATGAGCTGAGAAGAGATGGCTATGTCCACCTGAATGTTTGGGTTGACAATGTCAAGGCTAAGAGCGATTCCAACTCCAACACCAGCTCCAACCCCAAGACCGGTGATACCATCTACATGGCTGTGACCGTGATGGGCCTGTCCGCTGCTTCCCTGGCTGCTGTGTACTACATCAGCAAGAAGCGCGCTGTTCGCTAAGCGACTGACAATTTAACCAAAAACCTGGCAGCTTCGGCTGCCAGGTTTTTTCGTGGCAAAGAAAATTTGCTTGCTAAATTTCTTGCTATTTCCGCAGATTTCCTGTACAATATTCGGTAGTGATTTTGAAGAAAGAGGCGACTGAGATGGTTCAGGCAGCATTTGATAATGAGAAATACCTGCAAACCCAATCTGCCCATATCCGGGATCGGATAGCCCAGTTTGGCGGCAAGCTGTACCTGGAATTTGGTGGAAAGCTGTATGATGATAACCATGCATCCCGGGTGCTGCCGGGATTCCAGCCTGACAGCAAACTGCGGATGCTGCTGCAGCTGCGGGATCAGGTGGAGATGGTCATTGTCATCAACGCCGATGATATTGAAAAGAAGAAGGTCCGGGGTGACCTGGGCATTTCCTATGACCGGGACGTAATCCGGCTGATTGATATTTTCCGGGGATTCGGACTGTATGTGTCCAGCGTGGTGCTGACCCGGTACCATGACCAACCCGTTGCCAAGGCATTCCAGTCCCGTCTGGAAGGTCTGGGTGTACGGGTGTACCATCACTATGCCATTGCCGGATATCCGGCAGATACCGCCCATATTGTCAGCCCGGAAGGCTTCGGCAAGAACGACTACATTGAAACCACCCGGGAACTGGTGGTTGTGACCGCTCCCGGCCCCGGCAGCGGCAAGCTTGCCACCTGCCTGAGCCAGCTCTACCACGAGCATGAGCGGGGCAATACCGCCGGATACGCCAAGTTTGAAACCTTCCCCATCTGGAACCTGTCCATCAACCATCCGGTGAACCTGGCCTATGAAGCGGCTACTGCTGACCTGAACGATGTGAATATGATCGACCCCTTCCATCTGGATGCCTATGGGGTGACCACCGTGAACTATAACCGGGATGTGGAAGCCTTCCCGGTACTGGTAGCCATCTTTGAAAAAATCCTGGGACAGTGCCCCTACAAGTCTCCTACGGACATGGGCGTAAACATGGTGGGCAACTGCATCGTGGACGACGAAGCTGCCCGCAGCGCCTCCCGACAGGAGATCATCCGCCGGTATTATGTGGCTCTGTGCGAACAGAAGCAGGGCAAAGCCAGCGAAGAAACGGTGCGAAAACTGGAAATGCTGATGAAAAAGGCCGGCGTTGCTCCGGAAGAGCGCAAAGTGGTCGCCCCGGCCCTCCAGCGCTCCAAGGAAACCGGAGATGCCGCCGCCGCTATGGAATTGCCTGACGGCAGAATCGTCACCGGAAAGACCTCGGAGCTTTTGGGCGCTTCCTCGGCACTGCTGCTCAATGCCCTGAAGAAGCTGGGAGGAATGCCCGACGACCTGCACCTGATTTCCCCGGTGGCTCTGGACCCCATCCAGCGGCTGAAGGTGGAGTATCTGGGCAACCGGAACCCCCGGCTCCATTCTGACGAAACCTTGATTGCCCTGTCCATCAGCGCCGCAACCAACCCCATGGCGGAATATGCCATGCAGCAGCTGAGCAAGCTTCGCGGCTGCGACGTCCATTCTACCGTGATGCTCACAGCCGCAGATGAAAAGACCTTCAAACGGCTGGGTGTGAACCTGACCTGCGAACCGGAATTTGTGGGCTGAATACTCCAATAAAAAATGACCGTGCAGAAATGCACGGTCATTTTTGGCTTTGTTATGCTCTTTGCTCGCAGTAAATGCATCGGTGAATATCCGCGGCCTTGTCGGTGCAGCGGAACAGCTGGGGAAGCTCCTGCTCAGTCTGGGTGATGCACTTGGGATTGCGGCAGACCCGGTCGTATTCCAGGCCTTCCACTTCCAGAGGCTGCTTCACAGGATTCTGCTTTGCCTCTTCCAGCAGCTTGAGAATCAGGGCCATCCGCATGTACTTGCCGTTCAGAGCCTGACGGAAGTAGGCAGCCCGGGGATCGTCGTCCACCTTGACGCTGATCTCGTTGACCCGGGGCAGGGGATGCAGCACGCACATACGCTCCTTGGCCAGCTTCATTTTCTCGGTGTCCAGCACGTAGCTGTCCTTCAGCCGCTCGTACTCATAGGGATCGTCAAACCGTTCCCGCTGAATCCGGGTCATGTACAGCACATCCAGCTGGGGCATGGCCTCGTCCAGGGAGGAAACCTCGGTGTAGGGAATGTGCTTGCGCTCGAGCACGTTGTAGCGGATAAAGCCGGGAATCTTCAGCTCGGCGGGGCTGATGAGGATGAAGCGGATGCCGCTGTAGCGGCTCATGGCTTCAATCAGGGAGTGAACCGTGCGGCCGTATTTCAGGTCACCGCACAGACCGATGGTCAGATTATCCAGCCGGCCCATTTCCCGGGAAATGGTCAGCAGGTCCGCCAGAGTCTGGGTGGGGTGATTGTGACCGCCGTCACCGGCGTTGATTACGGGGATGGAGGCAGCCAGAGAGGCCACAAAAGGTGCGCCCTCTTTCGGATGCCGCATGGCGATGATGTC
>USHP01000161.1 GCA_900554625.1 uncultured Eubacteriales bacterium
CCCTGAATACTATGCAAAGGCTCAATCTCTGCCAGGAAATAGGGGTCTTCTTGGATAATACCGACCCTTCTGGCGCGATAAAGCCCTTCCACTAGCAGGCGCACAGTTCCACCAGGAAACTGGCATCTTTTCCCTTCAGCCCGTAGGGTTTGAGCATCTCTTCCCGATAGCAAAAGCTGCATCGGGACAGGGCGGTGAGTTTCTTCATAATCCGTGCCATGGCACTGCCTCCTGTCCATTTCGTTGCATCTGAAACTAAATTAGCACAGAATATCCCCCCTGTCAAGGCGAATCCCGGAAGGAGACCTGGCCGGTAAAATTGCCTGGGGTTTCCGTGAGAAATGGTTTCTTTTTTTAACAGGATATGCTATGATATAAAGAGAAAAAGCACTGGCAACTGTTTTATTCTGAAACAGATACGGCTGGGCAATGGAGGGACAGCTTATGGAAGAAAGCCGGATTCACATTCTGGGAATTGCTCCCTACGAGGGCATGAAAACCGTAATGGAACGGGCTGCGGAGGAGTATCCCAATGTGCGGCTGGATGTGGCCATTGGCGACCTGGACGAAGGCGTGGCCATTGTCCAGAAGACTCCTCAGGATGCCTATGACTGCATCATCTCCCGGGGCGGCACGGCGGAGCGGATTCGTCAGGTCAGCAGCATTCCGGTGGTGGACATCAAACTGTCGGTTTATGACGTGCTGCGTTCGATGAAACTGGCGGAGAATTATGGCGGACGGTACGCCATTGTGGGCTTTCCCAGCATTACGGAGCCTGCCCACATTCTGTGCGACCTGCTGCGCTATGAGGTGGACATTCATACCATCCACAGCAATGATGAGGCAGTACGGACGTTGAACCGGCTGCACAGTGAAGGCTATCGGATGGTGGTCAGCGACATGGTCACACACACCGTGGCCCGGCAGATGGGAATGGATGCCTATCTGATTACCTCCGGTGCAGAAGGACTGCGGACTGCGTTGGATCAGGCGGTTTCTTTCAGCAAGGCTTTCCGCCGCTTGCGTCAGGAAAACCGGATTCTTCGCAGTATGAACCGTGGCGATGTTTCCATTGTGGTGCTGGACCAGCAGGGAACTGTCCGGTATTTCAGCCCCTCGGAGCCTTCTGGGGAACTCCTGGCGGCGCTGCGCTCCCATATCAAAGAGGTGCAGCCGGGGAAAACCCTGTCCTTTTACCACAAAAGCTACAACACCTTATATGGCATCACTGCCAAGCAGATGCAGATTCTGGATACCAGCTGTATCGCCTTCTCCTGCCGGCCGGGGCAGATTCCCCTGCGGGGCAGCAAGCTGGGGCTGCGCAGTTACGGACAGGCGGAGTGCGAGCATCTGTTTATGAACAGCTTTTACAGCCTGTCCGGCGCCATGGGGGAACTGGATGCCACGGTTTCGTCTCTGGCCCTGTCCCGGCAAAGCGTGCTGATTGTGGGCGAGGAAGGAACGGGCAAGGAGCAGATTGCCCGGGCGCTGTATCTGCGAAGCGGCCATACCAACATGCCCTTTGTGGTGTTTAACTGCAAGATTCTTACGGAGAAAAGCTGGGATTTCTTGCTGAATCATCCCAATTCTCCCTTTAACGACAATCACAACACCCTGTATTTCCAATACCTGGAAACCCTTCCGGAAATCCGGCTGGCCCAGCTTCAGGCCATGATTCAGGAAACGGGGCTTGCGAAGCGGCAGAAGCTGATCTTCTCCTGCACCTGCCGGGAAGGGGGCGCACTGACGGAACCGGTGCGGCAGTTTGCCCTGGATCTGGGATGTCTGAGCCTGCGGCTGCCTGCCCTGCGGATGCGCTCGGATGAAATTCCCTCCCTAGCGAGTCTGTATCTGAACAACCTGAACCAGGAGCTGGGCAAACAGATTTCCGGCTTTGATCCCAACGCCATCGACCAGCTGCGCCGGTACAAGTGGCCCAACAACTATACCCAGTTCAAGCAGGTGCTGTATGAATTGGCAACCTTGTGCGATTCCGTGTACATCCGCTCGTCCCTGGTGGCGGAGGTGTTGGCAAAAGAATCGGGGCTGGCACACAGCGTGGCGCCGGAAGCTCCCAGAATTGGGGCCGAAGGAACGTTGGAAGAGATCACCCGGCAGGTAATCCGCCAGGCGGTGGCGGATCACGGAGGAAACCAGACCGCGGCTGCCCGGCAGTTGGGCATAAGCCGCACCACATTGTGGCGGTATCTGGGCAAAAAAGAAGAATAAAAAACAGCCCCCGGTGCGGCACAAACCACACCGGGGGCGATTGCGTTTGAATAGAGGGAACCCCCGGTTACGGCACCGGGGGTTCTGCTATGGTACGTTTGAAAAGCGCCGATCAGGCGACGGGGAACATCAGCATGCAGCCGGCGGTCAGAGCCAGCAGACGGATGAAGTACTGCGGGATGGTGAACTTCCAGAACTCCTTCAGGGAGTAGTTGCCGATACCCATGCACATTGCGGGCAGGCCGTCAATGGGCAGGAAGTGGCCGTTCCAGCCGGAGACCACGATAGCAGCAGCGGCAGCGGTGGGGTTCAGGCCCAGGTTGACGCAGGTAGCAACTGCCATGGGAGCGAACACCAGAACGGTGCCGATGGTGGAACCGGTCATGGTAGCCAGCACGGAAGTCAGGACGCAGAATACGAAGATCAGGACGAAGGGGTTGACACTGCCGCCCAGCATACCGGCAACGGTCTCACCAACCAGGTTGGTCAGGCCGGTCACGCCCAGAGCCTCGGCAACACCGATAACACCGGCGGACATCAGGATGATGGGAGCGCCCATGCTGTCACGAACTTCCTTGAAGTCCAGAACGCCAACGAACAGCAGCACGGAAGCGGAAACAGCGCACAGAGCGTAGCCAGGATCGCCGATGAAGCTGTACAGGATCATCCCCAGGATGCCCACGGCGAAGCAGATGTAGACCACAACTTCTTTCCACTTGGGCAGCTGGCCGCCTTCGGCAGCAGCCTTGGCCTCGTCGGTGGCGGAAGCAATGTCATGGCTGGGCAGGAACTTGTAAGCAATCAGACACCAGGCAAAGAAGCCGGCGGACAGGATGAAGTTGGCAATGGCGAATCTGGGCAGGGAGACGTTCATAGCAGCGCCGCCGGCTTCCAGAACAGCCAGCACATAGCCAAACTGCAGAGCGGTGTTTACGGGGATCAGGGGATGGTTGCAGGCAAAACCGGCGGGCATCAGGAACTTGGAGCCGGGCAGGTTCTTGGAAGAGGGGATGGTGGACAGCAGGCCCAGGGTCATAACATAGTAAGCGGTGGAGCCGGTGCCGAACAGGCTGGTGCCCAGCATAACCACCAGAATCATCAGCACATAGGCCTTAAAGCCGCCCTTGTTTGCCATCTTCACAACGGCGGACTTGAATGCGGCGATGAAGCTGGTTTTCTGCAAACCGGCGATGATCACCATGAAGGAGGCCAGCATGATGATGCTGGGGTTGGAGAAACCGCGGAATGCGGTCTGAATGTCGGTAACACCGAACAGAACCATCAGCGCACAGGCAATGATGGGGGGCGCACCGAAGGGGACCTTTTCAGTCATGATCAGGTAGACCATGAAAGCCGTGACGGCCAGAGCGATAATCATGGGGATTGTCATTATGTAGTTCTCCTCTCTGTAATGTGGGAATTTTTATATGGTTTTAAGCTTCCCCTGCTTAAAAACGACCAATCAGGCGGCAACGGCTTCCGGGGAGAACCCAAAGAAGCAGCACCTTTGCCGCAGGTTTTCCGTAGAATCAGACAGGCTTGTTCAGAATGTGGATAGCAAAGCCGCCGAACTCACCGTCCAGGTAGATGTTCTTGAGCTTGCCGTCATCGGTGTAGGCAGCGGTGTCCATGCGGAAGGAATATCCCTTTTCCTTCAGCTCGGCAACGGCGGCGTCCAGGTCGTCGGTACGCATGGCGATGTGACCGTTGGTGCCCAGGAAGGGGGTCTTCATGCACTCAAAGTAATCGCCGCCGAATTCCGACTTCTGGCCGTGACGGGGAGTCAGGTTGAACAGCAGGCTCAGCAGCTGGGCAAGATCCGAAGCCGCTTCCGGGTTGGCGCAGTTGATGCCCACATGTTCCAGTGCAAACTTGTTGGTCATAATGCATTTCCTCCTCATTTGTGGGGGTCATGGGGATTTTCCCCATGACCGAATCCCGATTTACTGCTTCTTGGCGTTGGCCATGACAATGGCGTAGTCCATAGCGTTGACCAGGCTAAGCTCGTTGGCGTGGCCGGAACCGGCATGGCCGAAGCCGGTGCCGTGGTCTACGGAAGCCCGGATGATGGGCAGGCCCAGAGTGACGTTCACGCCGGCAACAGCCTCCCAGTGCTTCTCTTCCCGGTTGTAGACAAAGCCCTTGACCTTCAGGGGGATGTGACCCTGGTCGTGGTACATAACCACCACGATATCGTACCAGCCGCCCAGTGCCTTGGAGAACACGGTGTCGGGAGGAGTGGGCTTCTTCTCGGGGATGCAGATGCCTTCTGCCATGGCTTCGTCGATGGCGGGCTGGATTTCCTCAATCTCTTCCCGGCCGAACATGCCGTTTTCGCCGCAGTGGGGGTTCAGACCGGCAACGCCGATCTTGGGCTCCTTGATACCCAGGGCCTTGCAGCCTTCGTTGGCGATGCGGATGCACTCCAGCACACGGGCCTTCTTCACCCGGTCGCAGGCTTCCCGCAGGGAAACGTGGGTGGAGACGTGGACAACCCGCAGATTGTCATGGGCCAGCATCATGGTGTACTTATCGGTGCCGGTGTAGTGAGCGTAGATTTCGGTGTGGCCGGAGTAGTGGTGGCCGGCCATGTTGATGGCTTCCTTGCTCAGGGCGTTGGTGACGGTGGCGTCAATCTCACCGGCCATGGCCAGCTCGATGACCTTCTTAACATACTGGAAGGAGGCTTCGCCGCCGATGGCGCAGGCGCCAACACCAAAGGGCTTGGGCTCGGCCAGGTCGGAAG
>USHP01000162.1 GCA_900554625.1 uncultured Eubacteriales bacterium
GCGCTGCGCTGCTCACTGCGCTTCCGGCACCGACATTGCCGAGTCCTTCATGTCCGGTAAGGTCGCTGTTGAGTCCGCTGTTGCCGGCATGACCGACAAGATGGTTGGCTTCAAGTGCACCCGTGACGAGAATGGCTACAAGTGCGAGCCCGAACTGTTCGACCTGAGCCTGGTTGCCAACACCGAGAAGAAGGTTCCCCTGGAGTGGATCAACGAGGCCGGCAACGGCGTCAACCAGGGCTTCATCGACTACTGCCTGCCCCTGATTCAGGGCGAGAGCGGCATGGTCAAGGAAGATGGCCTGCCCCGGTTTGTCCACCTGAAGCGCGTGTTCGCCAAGTAAGCAAGTTAAAATCTGCGTTGCGCCTGTCCCTTTGGACAGGCGCAATTTTTTATGTAATCTGTAAAATGTTCGTCTGATATAGGCGGATGTTTTTAACAGAAAAGCACTTTTTCTGCCTGGGTATGTTGACAAGGGCAATTTCGGGAATTATACTATACTTTATCTCAGGGGGAAACCCTTCTTTTTGGGAGGAAATCGCATAATGGTTATCAAATGGGACGTGACGATCCCCAATCTGTCCGGGGAACAGTCCCGCCGGGTATTTATTTACCTGCCGGACTCTTATGACTATGAGCCGGAGCGGCGGTATCCCGTTATGTATATGTTTGACGGGCATAATGTGTTTTTTGACGAAGATGCCACCTTCGGAAAATCCTGGGGCATGAATCAATATTTGCAGGAAAGCGGGAAACAACTCATTGTGGTGGGCGTGGAGTGCAACCACCAGGGAAACCGGCGGCTGGTGGAGTATTCGCCCCTTACCTATACCAACTCCGAACACGGCACCATCAAGGGCAAGGGTAATGTGATGATGAACTGGATGGTCAAGGAACTGAAACCTGTCATTGATCAGCAGTTTCGCACTCTTCCGGACCGGAAGAACACCATTCTGGCAGGCTCCTCCATGGGCGGTCTGATGGCGTTGTATGGGGTATGCGCCTACAACCATATTTTCCAGCGGGGGGCCTGCTTATCCCCAAGTTTGTGGGTGGCACCCGGAAAAGTGCTGGAAATGGTGGCCCGGGCTCACATCCGCCGGGATACCACACTGTATATGGACTACGGCGAGCTGGAAATGTTCAACCACGCAGCGACTCAGGAATCCATGATTTCCACAGCTCATCTGCTGCTGACCAAGCGGGTGAATCTGGCGCTGCGGATCGTTCCGGGAGGCAATCACTGCGAGGCTTCCTGGGAAAAGCAGATTCCGGTGTTTATGGAATGTCTGGGATTATAAGAAGAAACAACGCATTCGGGAGAGGATCACATGGAAATTCGGTACGAAAAACATTGGAGCAGCAATCTGAACCGGGAAATGGAGTTCAAGGTTTACGGTCACGGCGGAAAACCGGTGCTGTTCATTCCCTGCCAGGCGGGGCGGTTCTGGGACTTTGAAAGCTTTCATATGGTAGATTATTGGGCTCCCTGGATTGAGCAGGGGCAGTGTATGGTGTTTGCTATTGATACCATTGACAACGAAGCCTGGGCTGCCATTGGCGCGGACAACCGCTGGCGCATTGAAAACCACGAAAAATGGTACCACTATGTGGTAGATGAAATGGTTCCCACCATCCGGCATATGGCGGGAATGGCAAATGGACGGGACCAGGGAATCCTCACCTTCGGCTGCTCTATGGGTGCCATGCATGCTGCCAACCTGTACTATCGGCGGCCGGATCTGTTTGACAGCTGCTTTGCCATCTCCGGATTGTATGACAACAAGGAGTTTTTCGGCGATTACTGCGACGAACTGGTTTATGCCAACTGTCCTTGCCTGTATTTGCAGAACATGCCCGATGACCACTATTATAAGGAAATCTACAACAGCCAGAAAAGCCTGATTGTCTGCGGCCAGGGAGCCTGGGAAGAGCCACTGCTGGAATCCACCCGCTGGCTGGACACGGTGTGCTGCCAGAAGGGGATTCATACCCGGTTTGAATACTGGGGCTATGATGTGAACCATGACTGGCCCTGGTGGTATAAGATGGTGCAGACCTATCTGCCCTGGTTCTTGGGATAACCGGGGACGTTTGGAACAGAACAGAGAGAAAAGGAGCGATTGTACATGAAAAACTTTGTATTTATCTCCCCAAATTTTCCCATGACTTACTGGAAATTCTGCCGGGAGCTGAAAAATAACGGCATGCGGGTCCTGGGTATCGGCGACTGCCCTTACGATGGCCTTTTGCAGGAGCTGAAGGATTCCCTGCATGAATACTACAAGGTAAGCAGCCTGGAAAATAACGATGAGGTGTTCAAGGCAGTTGCCTTCTTTACCTTCAAGTACGGCAAAATCGACTGGCTGGAATCCAACAACGAATACTGGCTCATGCGGGATGCCTGGCTGCGGACGGAGTTCAATATTACCACCGGTCCGAAGCTTGACGAGATGGATAAAATCAAGTTCAAATCCGTGATGAAGCAGTACTATGCCAAGGCGGGGATTCCCACGGCGCGCTACCATCTGGTGGAAGGCCTGGACGACTGCCTGGGGTTTGCTCATAGCGTGGGCTATCCGGTGGTAGTAAAGCCGGACAATGGTGTGGGCGCCAACAATACATACAAGCTGACCTGTGACGACGATGTACGGTGGTTCCTCAGCACCAAAGATGACAGCACATATATTATGGAAGAGTATGTCAACGGCTATGTCCAGACCTACGACGGCATCGTGGACTCTCAGGGCAATGTACTCTTTGAGTCTGGCAACATCACGCCCATGTCCATTATGGACGTTGTCAACAATGGAGACGACTCGGTGTATTATCTGGTCAAGGACCTGCCGGAGAATATTCGGGACGCAGGCCTGCGGACCATTGCGGCCTTCGGCGTCAAGAGCCGGTTTGTCCACCTGGAATTCTTCGTGCTGAATGAGGATCAGGAAGGTTTGGGAAAGAAAGGCGACGTGCTGGGGCTGGAAGTGAACATGCGCCCCTGCGGTGGTTACACCCCGGAAATGTACAACTATTCCCAGGAAACCGATGTCTACAAAATCTGGGCGGATATGGTAGCCTTTGACCGGGACACCAAAGGCACCGGCAATCACCACTACTGCGCCTTCTACGGCCGCCGGGATGGACGGAGATACCGGCTGGATGATTACGAAGTGATGATGAAGTACGGTCAGAAGATGGTTATGTGGGGGCGGATTCCCGATGCCCTCTCCGGCGCCATGGCAAACCAGATGTACGTTGCCAATTTCGACACGGAAGAGGAAATGTTTGCCTTCTACGACGATCTGGCGGCAACTTACTAAGCAAATATGGAAAAACCCGCAGAGCGAAAGCTCTGCGGGTTTTGTTATAGATGAAATTGGGTCAGCCCTTCGTGGTGCAGCAGCCACAGTTTTCGCTCCAATCCACCGCCGTAACCGGTGAGACTGCCATTGGCACCCACCACCCGGTGACAGGGAATCAGGATGCTGATGGGATTACGGCCGATGGCGCCGCCGGCGGCCTGGGCAGACATTCTGGCTTTACCCAGACGACGGGCTGCTTCTGCGGCTACATCACCGTAGGTGCAGGTGCTGCCGTAGGGAATGGTCAGAAGAATGTCCCAGATGCATTTTTGAAATACCGTGCCTTCCGGCGCAAGGGGGAGGGAGATGGTTGGATTCTTCCCCTGGAAGTAATCATCCAGCCAAACGGCGGCTTCCTCCAGCAGGGGATGGGTGGCGGCTGGCTGAGGAAGCATCCGATCCATCCAGATGCCGGTGAGAGCGTCTTCCGTGCAGGAAAGCAGCAGCTTCCCCAAAGGAGAATCGTATTGCGCAAAATACATGAAAAATCACTCCAGTCTTTGTTCGATACTGCCAGATCCCGCCGGAAATATCCAGGGAAAGGGGAACGGGCGGGAGCTTTGGGGCATCTGTCAAAAAAGGCATAAAAAAACGAGGCGCAAGCCCCGGAATTGTGGAAAATATTCATTGACAAATGCAACCTGTAATGATAAAATGATAGTCCATACTGTGGTATTATGCCCAGCTGCGGCTATCCCATCCAGCACCGTCATTTTACCACAGGAACAGGGTTGTGTCAAGTATCAAGTTTGATAAATATGACAACGAACCCTGGCGTATCGTAAGTAACACACATTCGGAAGAAAGGCTGTGATGATCCATATGGCAATGGTCAAGGACGTAATGTTCGGCAAGACCATGCGTAAATCCTACGCAAAGTATGAAGAAATCCTGGAAATTCCCAACATGCTGAAGATCCAGAAGGACTCCTACCAGTGGTTCCTGGAGACAGGCCTGCGGGAGGTGTTCCGGGATGTGGGCACAATTTCGGATTTCTCCGGCAAGCTGGAGCTGAGCTTCCTGGATTACACCATGGAAGACAAGCCCAAGTACACCATCGAGGAATGCAAAGAGCGCGATGCCACCTTCGCCAAGCCCATTAAGGTTCGGGTTCGCCTGCGCAACACCGAAACCGGCGAAATCAAAGAGCAGGAAATCTTTATGGGCGATTTCCCTGTGATGACCAACGGCGGCACGTTTGTGATCAACGGTGCCGAACGTGTTATCATTTCTCAGATTGTCCGCAGCCCTGGCATGTACTACGGCCACGAAGTGGACAAGGCTGACCAGCACACTTACACCGCTACGGTGATTCCTTACCGGGGCGCCTGGCTGGAGTACGAAACCGACAACTCCAATGTATTCTGGGTCCGCATCGATAAGAACCGGAAGCTGCCCATCACCTGCCTGATCCGGGCTCTGGGCGTTCAGACTGACGAGCAGATCAAGGCCCTGTTCGGCGAGGACGAGCGGATTCTGGCTACCCTGGAAAAGGATGCCTGCAAGACCCGGGAAGAGTCCCTGCTGGAAATCTACCGCCGTCTGCGTCCCGGTGAGCCTCCCACGGTGGAGACTGCCACTGCCCACC
>USHP01000163.1 GCA_900554625.1 uncultured Eubacteriales bacterium
GAACCATGACAGCTGCCAGAAGCAGAGCAAGCAGTTTCTTCATTTTTCATTTTCCTTTCTCGAAAAAGATTTATTCACAATCTGCCCTTGCAAAACGGCACGTTTGCGGTACAGATGATGAAACAAAGAATGGTAGGGCAATCCTTAGCCGAACTTTTCCAGATTGTGGCAAGCCACAAAGTGACCGGAGGACACTTCCTTGAATTCCGGCATGCTCTCTGCACAGGCATCAGTGGCGTAGGGGCAGCGGGTGCGGAAGGGACAGCCGGAGGGAGCGTGCAGGGGGCTGGGAATGTCGCCGGTGAGAACAATACGCTGGTTGGCTCTGGCCCGCTTGGGATCGGGCAGAGGAACGGCAGACATCAGGCTCTTGGTGTACGGATGCAGGGGATGGTCATAGATTTCGTGAGAATCGGCCATCTCCACCATTTTACCAAGGTACATCACGGCGATTCTGTCGGAAATATGCCGCACCACCAGCAAATCGTGGGCAATGAACAGATAAGTCAGACCCATTTCTTCCTGCAGTTCATCGAACATGTTGATGACCTGGGCCTGAATGGAAACGTCCAGAGCGGACACCGGCTCGTCACAGACCACAAATTCCGGTTTCATGGCCAGGGCCCGGGCAATGCCGATTCTCTGCCGCTGACCGCCGGAGAACTCGTGGGCATAGCGGTTGGCGTGCTCGGAGTTCAGACCTACACGGCTCATCAGTTCCAAAACCCGCTCTTCCCGCTCTTTCTTGGAAGAATAGAGCTTGTGAACGTCCAGGGGCTCGGCGATGATGTCAGACACCGTCATTCTGGGGTTCAGGGAGGAGTAGGGGTCCTGGAAGACCATAGCGGATTTCTGCCGGTAATCCAAGATGTCCTGCTTGGTAACAATCTGTTTGCCATTAAACCAAATTTCGCCTTCGGTGGGCTTGTACAGGTGCAGCAGGGTACGGCCAACGGTGGTTTTGCCGCAGCCGGATTCGCCTACCAGACCCAGGGTTTCGCCTTTGCGGATGGCGAAGGAGACGTCATCCACAGCTTTCAGAGGGGTGGTCTTGAAAAGACCGGTATTGATATTGAAGTATTCTTTCAGGTGCTTGACTTCCACCAGATTTTCCACTTGGCTCATTCTGCGTCACCGCCTTCCAGCTCGCCATTTTCAAAGGCTTCTTTCACATTCATCCAACAGGCAGCCTGATGGTCGTCGTTGATCTGCATCCGCTGGCAGCGCTGGCGCAGACAGATCTTCATGGCGGCATCGCAGCGGGGGGCGAAAGGACAGCCCTCGGGCATATTCAGCAGGTCGATGGGGGTGCCGGTGATGGGCTGCAGACGGGAACCGTCGCTGTCCACCGTGGGGATGGAACGCATCAGACCCTTGGTATACTCGTGCTTGGGATTGTAGAAGATTTCATCGGCAGTACCTTGCTCACAGATGGAGCCGGCGTACATGACAATGACTTCGTCGCACATCTGGGCCACAACGCCCAGATCGTGGGTAATCATAATGATAGCCATGCCCAGTTCTTTCTGCAGGTTCTGCATCAGTTCCAGAATCTGGGCCTGAATGGTCACATCCAAAGCGGTGGTAGGCTCGTCGGCGATGAGGATGTCCGGCTCACAGGCCAGGGCCATGGCGATCATCACACGCTGACGCATACCGCCGGAGAACTCAAAGGGATACTGCTTCATCCGCTTTTCCGGTTCGTTGACGTTTACCAGCCGCAGCATCTCCACAGCGCGGTCATAGGCTTGCTTCTTGTTCCGGGGGGTGTGGAGCATGATGGCTTCCATCAGCTGATGGCCGATGGTATAGGTGGGGTTCAGGGAGGTCATGGGGTCCTGGAAGATAATGGAAATCTTGTTGCCCCGAATGTGCTTCATGCCTTTTTCGCCGATGCCCACCAGTTCCTGACCGTCAAATTTAATGGAACCGGAGACGATCTTGCCGGTTTTTTCCAGAATCTGCATGATGGAGTAGGCGGTGACGGACTTGCCGGAACCGGATTCTCCCACAATGCCCAATACTTTGCCGTGATCCAGGTTGAAGGAAACGCCGTTGACGGCCTTGACTTCACCTGCGGGGGTAAAGAAGGAGGTGTGCAGATCTCTTACTTCTAACATTGCCATAACTGCGTCCTCCTTAGTTCTTCAGCTTCGGGTCGAATGCATCCCGCAGACCGTCACCGAACAGGTTCAGCGACAGCACAATCAGGCTGATGACGATGGCGGGGATGATCAGACGGTAGGGATAGGTTGTATAGCCGTTCAGGGCATCGGAAGCCAGAGAACCCAGGGAAGGCATGGGAGCGTTAACACCCAGACCCAGGAAGGACAGGTAGCTTTCGGTAAAGATGGCGCTGGGGATCTGCAAAGCGGTGGAAATGATGACCACGCTGATGCAGTTGGGCAGCAGGTGCTTGCGGATGATCCAGCCGGCCTTGGCGCCGGTGGCCTTGGAAGCCAGAACATACTCCTGCTCCCGCAGGGACAGAATCTGGCCGCGGATCAGACGGGCCATGGACACCCAGTACAGCAGTCCGAATACAACGAACAGGGAGATCATGTTGGAGCCCAGCTTTTCCAGGATGGTGCCTTCCAGAGCCGGTCCCAGAGATACTTTCATAACGGAAGCCAGCAGAATAATCATCAGCATATCCGGCAGAGAGTAGATCATATCCACAATCCGCATGACGATGATATCTACCTTGCCGCCGATATAGCCGGCCAGAGAACCGACCGTCAAACCAATAATCAAAACGATGATACTGGCGAAGAAGCCAACCGCCAGGGAGATCCGGGTACCGTAGACAATCCGGATGAAATAGTCACGGCCTTGGGCGTCGGTGCCGAAGATGTGGGGGAAAACCGTTTCGCCGGCGGCAATCCGTTCCTGCTCGGTTTCGCCGTATTCAAAAGGAGCCAGATTGTTGTAAGAGGGGTCCATGGGCTTGCCGGGGGTGTTGCCCAGCATCTTGTCGTATTTGTACGGCCAGAAGAAGGGCAGTAAAATCGAGGTCAGAGCAATTAAGATAATCAGGAACATGCTGGTGGCGGCAATCTTGTTTTTCATCAGCCGCTTCATGCCGTCTTTGAAGAAGGTGGTAGAGGGGCGCATCTGCACCATGTAGGCCTTTTCTTCCGCGGTAGCCGGGATAAAATCGTCTACATCCACATGCATGGAGAAAATTTTCTTTTTCATTTTCCGTCTCCTTACTCAAGGGTAATTCTGGGATCAACGACTTTGTAGAGGATATCGCTGAGAAGATTCATAATCACGATCAGGCAGGCCAGCACGATGGTGGTGCCCATAATCAGAGGATAGTCACGGTTGGTGATGCTGCTGACAAAGGCGCGTCCGATGCCCGGTACGGCGAAGATCTGCTCAACCACCAGAGAACCAGTGACAATGTAAGCCAGCATGGGGCCAAAGTAGGTGATGACGGGAATCAGGGAATTTTTCAGCGCGTGGCCGAAAACAATCTTTGCAGGGGAGACACCCTTGGCTTTGGCGGTGCGGATGTAGTCCTGACCCAGTACGTCCAGCATGGAAGAGCGGGTCAGTCGGGTGATGTAAGCCATGGGGTACAGGGCCAGGGTAATGACGGGCAGCACCAGTCCTTCAGCAGTGGAGCCGTTGGCGGGGAAGATATGCCAGTGTACGGCAAAGATCAGCAATAGCAGCGTGCCCATTATGAACGAGGGCATGGACACGAAAGCGGTGGTGATGACCATAATGATCTTATCCAGCACCGTATTGCGCCGCAGGGCAGCCACGGCTCCCAGCACAATTCCGATTACCAGCGCGATGCAGGCGGCAATGACGCCCAGCTTGGCGGAGGTCTTCAGACCGTCGGCAATGACATCAATAACCATCCGGCCTCTGAGCTTGATGGAAGGACCAAAATCCAATTTGGTGACCACATCTTTTAAATAGGTAACATATTGCACCGTAACAGGCTTGTCCAGGCCATACTTGGCCTCCAGAGCGGCCTGCGCAGCTTCGGTCACGGCTTTTTCTCCCAAGAAGGGGCCGCCGGGCACAGCGCGCATGACAAAGAAGGTAACGGTAATCACAACCCATACCGTCAGCACTGCCAAACCGATGCGCTTTAAGATGTACATTAAGGTTTTCGCGTTCATAGGATCGTTCCTTTCTCGTTCTTGGCCATATCCGGATGTGGGAAGGGGAATCCCACAAACTATGGAATCCCAGTTCAAAGGAGAAACGCAGAATCCTATGGCTTACGAATGATTCTGTGCCGGAGCTATGGCTATTTGGCCGCGTCATACGGATACTAAGACAAATTATATAATAAAGGAGAGCATTTCGCAACAAAGCGTTTCGCTGAAAATCCACGGGTAAAGGACATCTGTTTTTGTGGCTTCTGTATATAGACGAGTGTCCGCATACTATGAACAGCTTGGCGGAACGGCCAGAAACCCATTGTGTCCGAACGAAAAAGGGGAGAAAGCATGAAAATACCCCGACACGGTTGACCAGACCGCATCGGGGTATTCTCAGAGAAAAAGAGAGGTAAGAAAATGAAAAAGAATGAAAGTAGCTTTTCTTATTTCCTATTATATTCGGGAGGTATTAAGAAAATAAGGAGGGAATTATTAAGGAAATATGAAGCAGGTAGAAAGTGCCGGGGCAAATTTGTGCAGTCTGACCAGTTGTGAACAATTTGTAGCATTTTTCAGAGGCCCCTTGACATTTTGAAAAATTGGGATATAGTTAAACCAAAAGAATTAGCACTCTCAAGTGAAGAGTGCTAAAGCCGAAAGGAAGGATGGCTATGAACTTTAATCAATATACCCAGAAGTCTCTGGAAGCTGTCCAGAGCGCACAGAATCTGGCTGTGCAGAATTCTCACCAGCAGCTCGAGCAGGTGCATCTGCTGCTGGCTCTGCTGCGGCAGGATGGCGGGCTGATCCCCCAGC
>USHP01000164.1 GCA_900554625.1 uncultured Eubacteriales bacterium
ATCATATTCCCTGTGTTGCTGGACTACCAGAAGCCGGACAAAAAGTATCTGGAAGAACTACTGGCGGTGCTGAATCTGAAAGAGCGCCGAAATCACCTGCCGAGCCAGCTTTCCGGTGGTCAGCAGCAACGTGTGGCAATTGGGCGGGCACTGATTACCCGGCCAGCCCTGATCTTAGCTGACGAGCCGACCGGCAATCTGGACACGCAGAATAGCAGCGAGGTCATTGCCTTGCTCAAAGAGGCGTCGAAAAAATACGAACAAACCATCATTATGATTACCCACAATCGCAGTATCGCGCAAACGGCTGACCGGGTTTTGCAGGTATCGGACGGTGTACTGACCGACTTCGGGAGGTGCCGCGAATGAAAAGCTATCTTAGCCTTATTCCGATTTCTGCAAAGGTGCGGAAGAGACAGAATAGGATGACGATGCTGTGCATCATTATCTCAGTGCTGTTGGTTACGATGATTTTCAGCATGGCAGATATGGCGATCCGAATGGAAAAGACACGAGTGATCAAAGAACATGGGAACTGGCATATCATGTTGAAGGAGCCATCCGAGCAACAGATTGAGCAAATCGCACAGCGAACAGATGTGATGACGTCCTCCCGTTATGACGGACTGAACTTTGATTTATCCGAAGACTATACGATCAATGGAAAAAGCTGCGTCATCGTAGGTGGTGATAATGCGATTCTAACGGAGATCTATGACAATTTGACTGAAGGCCGATATCCTACAAAAGAGGATGAAATTTTACTTTCGAATCGTTCAAAAGAACTGCTTTCTCTGAAGATTGGAGAGGCGATTACCGTACATACACCAGCTGGAGATTTTGGCTATACGATTTCCGGTTTTGGAGGAGATGTTACCATTACCACAGATGCCGACATTGTGGGGGCTTTTCTAAATTGGGACTCCTTCCAAAGTCTTGCAAAAGCAGAAGGAAGTAAGCTTGCTCCCGTTTGTTTTGTGCGCTTTTACGAGAATATCCATATTCGTAAGGTGATTGCAGAGTTGCGGAAAACATATGGCTTTACCGACGAAACATTATCCGAAAACACGGCTTTGCTGGGATTGACGGGCTTCAGCAGTGATTCTTATGTCATGGGAATGTACCTTGTAGCTGCAATCTTGTTTGTTCTGGTTTTGGCTGCGGGAGTCTTTATGATTGCGGGAAGCCTGAACAGCAGAACCGCAGAGAGAACACAATTTTTTGGAATGCTTCGTTGTATTGGAGCAAGCCGGGCACAAGTTATGCACATAGTCAAGTTGGAAGCACTCTATTGGTGCAAAACAGCGGTTCCGATTGGCGTGATAGTTGGGATTGTGGGCACATGGATGCTTTGTGCACTGCTCCGGTTTGGTGCGGGCGCTGAATTTGTACAGATTCCGCTATTTGGGATTAGTAGTGTCGGTATCATCAGCGGAATTGTTGTTGGTGTTTTGACCGTGCTGTTATCTTCCATCTCTCCCGCAAGGCGGGCGGCAGGTGTTTCTCCGGTTGCGGCTGTTACCGGAAATCTTTCCGAAAATTGGAACACATCCCGGCCAATCAAGCAGAACTTTTTGAAAATTGAGATGGCCTTGGGGATTCATCATGCCGTATCCTCTCCCAAAAATCTACTTCTCATGACTGGCTCCTTTGCACTCAGCATCATTATGATTTTGAGCTTTTCTGTTCTTATACAATGGGTGAATATGGCACTCAATCCCTTAAAGCCATGGGCACCAGATGTCTTTTATAGTAGTCCTGATAATCTGTGCGACATTAAACAAAGTTTTGCCAAAGAGGTGGAAAGCCGGCCGTATGTAAAGCGGGTATTTGGGCGGATGTATCAAAGCCTTCCTGCAGAATATGAAGGGAAATTGGGGCAAATTGATTTGATTTCTTATGAGAATCAGCAGTTTCAGTGGGCAGCTGAAGATTTGATTGCAGGTGATATATCGGCTGTCTCTGAAGGCAACGGTGTACTGACGGTTTTTGATAAAAGCAATTCTTTGAAGGTTGGAGATACGATTCAGCTGGAGCAGACAGAGCTTACCGTGGCTGGAGTCTTGAAAGATAGTCCCTTTGATACATCGGATCAGCCAACTGTGATTTGCTCAGAGAAAACGTTCAAGGAAATTACAGGCAAAGATGCCTATGCTGTTCTTGACGTACAGCTGTCCCAAAAAGCAACAGAGCAGAATGTAAATGAGCTTCACGTATTGGCAAATGGACATTATCGCTTTTATGATCGACTGGCGCAAAACAAAGACACACAAAATACCTATTTTATGTTCTGCCTGTTTGTTTATGGATTCCTCGCCGTGATCACATTGATTACTATTATTCATACGGTAAACAGTATTTCTATGAGCGTGTCTGCAAGAACAAATCAATACGGAACCATGCGTGCAGTGGGGATGGATAGTTTACAAATCAAGAAGATGATTCTCATGGAAACCGCTACGTACACTACGCTTGGACTCCTCGCAGGTTGTGGTCTGGGGTTACCGCTGCATCATTTTCTCTATTCGCAGATGATTACAAATTATTGGGGAACGGCATGGCAAATCCCTTTAACATCTATTGGAGAAATACTGGTGTTGCTTGTGTTCACTTCTCTTCTTGCACCTTTCGCTCCGGCAAAACGCATCTGTAACATGCCGATTACTGCAACCATCAATGAATTGTAATTCAATATTTTAATCTGCCGCACGACGGCAAAAGAAAAAAAGCCGTCGTAGAGCAGACAATTTGACACGCCCATTTGAAACGGCGGCTTTGATTTTCAGAGCCGCCGTTTCTTTGCGTTTACACAAATCTATGACGACTTGCAGGGACACGGTAGCCGATTGGAGGTTATTTTTCCGTGTCCTTCTTTTTATTTCGCAGTATCCATGATCTGCACCAATTAAAAAAAGCGTAGCCCCTCCGTCGGAGCCATCCGGCTTTGAATATGAACTATACCATGTAGGCAATCGTCTTTATAAGACATTTCCGCGCCCAGCAGGTCCGTTGCGACTTGCTGGGCACTTTTTGCTGTTTTCCGAGGACAAGCCCGCCTCGAAAAAATTTTTTGAGAAATTTTCAAAAAGGAGACTTTTAGCGGGTAGCGAGCGGCTTTGCGTTCGCCTTGTTAGCGGAAAGGGAGAAACCCACCTCATTCCCCCAGGAAAGGGGGTGAAAAGATGGATGTGATCCCCCGTAATGACTATGGCGAGCGGTGCCAGTTCGATGCCTATTGCAAGCTGGTACTCTACCATGAGGCAATCGACTATCTCCGGGAAATGCAGAGGCGCCGAGACAGGGAACTCTCGTTCAGCGATCTTTCGCAGGCCGAGATGGACAAGCTCTATACGGTTGACAGGTATCCCAGCGACAGATTTACTTTCTCGTCACATGGGTATGACCTACATATCGACAACGAGCTTGTGGCTGATGCCTTTGCCGGTTTGTCCTCCCAGGAGCAGAGCATTTTAATCCTGCACTGTGTTCTGGAACTGCCGGATCAGGAAATCGGCCGCCTTGTGGGAATGTCACGCAGCGCCGTACAGCGGCGACGGACAAAATCGCTCAGCGAGCTTCGGATCAAATTGATGGCGCTTATGCCGAAGGGAGGTTAACGCGAATGAAGCAGCCTAAATACAAAGGAAAAGAGCTTCTTCCTCTTTCGGTGATCGATGCCGCCCGTGACGGTGATGCCCAGGCCGTGGATCGCGTACTGAGGTACTATGAGGGCTATATCAACAAGCTCTGTACCAGGACGCTCTATGATCCTGATGGCCAGCCCCGTGTCCGGGTGGACGAGTACATGAAGCGCCGGCTGGAAATCAAGCTCATCCATTCTATCATCAGCATGAACTGACCGAACCGGCCCCGGCAGCGGAAACAGTTTACCCTTTCCCTGTTTTCCGCTTCCCCTGGGCTGAGGCTGCACTTTGAAAAAGAAAGCCCGGTGGGAGGCCTCCGGCGCAGTATAAGGCAGACGGATACATTCCTGTCTGTGCCGAGCCATACGGCCGGTGCGCCATGACCCTGTTGCAAGTCCGCAGGACGGGACCCCTACAAAACAGGCGAGCGATCAGAACCAGGCCGCAAAACAAGCGTGGCAGCTTGTGGGCGACGACGCATAGGCAGGGTTAAAGATACTCGCGCATTGAACGCCCGCAAAGCATTGTGCGCCGCACCCATCAGCATGGGCCGGGGTGAAACTCCCGTGGAGCTGTGCCGGCAGCCATCCGTTTTCTGCCTATTCACATTCACTTTGTATGTTTACTGAAAGGGGAAAACTATGCAAGAAAAGAAGTTGCCTGATTTGAATCAGGATCATATAAACGAAAGTCCTCTGGAAGAAACAACGACCTACCACATTGAAGGCAGATCGTTTGTCGTACAGCCGGTATTCAAGAAAGAAAATGCCAATACGCTTGGAGCGATCCTGCTTCGGCTCATGCAGGCAGATTGCGAAAGCAGCAGATAATATTCCTGCCCCGGCTGACAAGGGATGGTCGGGCGAGGTATAATATGAGCGTGAAGTTATCACGCAAGAAAAAAGTTGTCCGATTGTTCCCGGAAAGGAGGACTAATGAGACAGTCGAACAACAAAAAATCCCGTGACGTGACGGCCTTCCTCTATGAGAGGCTTTCCCGTGACGATAATTTGGAAGGTGAGAGTTACAGCATCGGCAACCAAAAGAAGCTCCTCACCAAAGTGGCAAAGGAAAAGGGTTATACCAACCTGGTCCATTTCCTGGATGATGGTATTTCGGGAGTCACGATGGACCGCCCCGGCTTTGTGGAGATGATCCGTCAGCTTGAAGAAGGACGCGCCGCTGCCGTATTCGTAAAGGATTGTTGTGCGATAATGGGACTAAATCAGAAAGA
>USHP01000165.1 GCA_900554625.1 uncultured Eubacteriales bacterium
GCCGCTGCGACATTGGCCTGTCCTCCCGTGCTCTGAAGGACGAGGAGAAGGAATCCGGCCTGACCGAGACTGTCCTGTGCTATGACGGCATCGCTGTGATCATCAACCCTGCCAACACTGTGGAAGACCTGACTGTTGAGCAGATTGCTGCTATCTACACTGGCGAGATCACCAACTGGTCCGAAGTCGGCGGCGAAGATGCTGAGATCGTTGTCATCGGCCGTGAGGCTGGCTCCGGTACCCGCAGTGGCTTCGAAGAAATCACTGAGACTGCCGACAAGTGCCAGTACCGTCAGGAACTGACCTCCACCGGCGATGTGATCACCGCTGTGTCCCAGAACCCCGGCGCCATCGGCTATGCTTCCCTGGCTTCCGTTAAGGATACCGTCAAGGCTGTGAAGGTAGACGGCGTTGCTCCCAGCGAAGCTACTGTCAAGGATGAGAGCTACAAGATCCAGCGTCCCTTCGTTCTGGCTACCCAGACCGGTGTGGAACTGAGCCCCGTAGCCCAGGCCTTCTTCGACTACATCACCTCTGCTGATGCCAACGAAATCATCGTGGCTGCCGGTGTTGTACCTGCCAACTGATCTGAGCGAACCATCAGAGGAAACCCAACGTACCCTCGGGTTCTGACGAGCACCAAACATAGGGGAGGGGTAGAAACCCTCCCCTTCCGCACTTGCAGGGCGGAAATGAGTAGGAGAAAAGGATACTTGCCTTTCCTGAAAGGTTGATAGAATGAAAACAAAGACGAATCTGTTTGAAGCCATCATTCATGGCATCTTCCTGATCCTGGGCCTGATTACCGTAGGCTGTGTTCTGCTGATTTCGGTATATCTGATTATCAGCGGCATTCCTGCTATCCGGGAGATTGGCCTGCTGGATTTCCTCTTCGGTGATACCTGGGCATCCACTGCTTCGGAGCCGAAATACGGAATCCTGCCTTTTATTTTGACCAGTATTTACGGCACAGCCGGCGCCATCATTCTGGGTGTGCCTGTGGGATTTCTGACGGCGGTATATCTGGCGAAGGTTGCGCCGCTTTCTGTGAAAAATGTGATGCAGCAGGCAGTCGGTCTGTTGGCTGGTATTCCTTCCGTGGTTTACGGTCTGGTGGGCATGATAGTTCTGGTACCGGGAATCCGGGAGCTGTTCGATATTCCCGACGGCGCCGGCCTTCTGGCTGCAATCATTGTTCTGGCAGTTATGATTCTGCCTTCTATTATTAAAATGTCCATTACGGCCCTGGAAGCAGTGCCGAAAGAATATGAAGATGCCTCCCTGGCTCTGGGCGCTACACCGGAAGAAACATATTTTCGGGTCAGTGTTCCTGCTGCCAGAAGCGGCATCGCCGCAGCTGTGGTGCTGGGTGTGGGGCGTGCCATCGGCGAAGCTATGGCGGTTATGATGGTTGCGGGCAACGTACCCAATATGCCTGACTCTCTGTTCCAGAGCGTCCGGTTCCTGACCACCGCTGTCGCCAGCGAAATGTCTTACTCCAGCGGCTTGCAGCGGCAGGCATTGTTCTCCATTGCCCTGGTATTGTTCCTGTTTATTATGCTGATTAACGCAGCGCTGAATTTCTTCCTGAAAGGAGAGCGGAACAAATGATTTCCAATAGAAGAAAGATGTTCCTGTGGACGGTACGCGGTGCCATGTATCTGGCCGCGGTCCTGACTGGAGCGCTGACTCTTTTTATCATGGGTTATGTGCTGCTGAAAGGCATTCCCAATGTTACCTGGGAGCTGCTTAGCACAAAACCCAGCTACTTAAGTGGTAACATCGGCATCCTGCCGGATATTCTCAATACCTTGTACATTGTAATTGCAGCCCTGGCCATTGTGCTTCCCTTGGGCGTAGGTGCTGCAGTTTATCTGACGGAATACGCTTCCAGCAAAAAGATTGTAGCAGTTATCGAGTACGCTGCGGAAGCGCTGTCCGGCATTCCTTCTATTATTTATGGTTTGGTGGGCATGCTGATGTTCTCCAACAGCTTCGGTACCTGCCTGATGTCCGGCGCATTGACCCTGGTGATTATGAACCTGCCCACCATTATGCGCAGCACCCAGGAGAGCCTGAAAACCGTTCCTCAGGCTTACCGGGAAGGCGCATTCGGTCTGGGTGCCGGAAAGTGGCGTGTGATCCGCACGGTTGTTCTTCCACAGTGCGTGGACGGCGTACTGACTGGATGCATCTTGTCCGTAGGCCGGATTCTGGGAGAATCTGCCGCACTGTTGTTTACGGCCGGTTTTGCCCACGCCCTCAACGGTTTCTTTGAAGGTCTGTCCAGCGCCGGTGCAACGCTGACGGTTGCATTGTATGTCTATGCCAAAGAGCAGGGCGAATTTGAAGTTGCCTTCGCCATTGCGGCGATTCTGATGATTCTGTCGTTTATCATTAACCTGGCGGCAGTTATGGTTACCAAGTATTTTCAAAGGAGAAATGCGGTTTGAATAAATCTGTTATTACCGTCAAAGACCTGAACCTCTGGTACGGCCAGACCCAGGCGCTGAAACATATCAATCTGAATATTCCGGAAAAAAGCATCACCGCTCTGATTGGCCCCTCCGGCTGCGGCAAATCTACCTTCCTGAAAACCCTGAACCGGATGAATGACTTGGTTCCCGGCGTGCGCATTACCGGCGATGTGCGTTATGAAGGAAAGAATATTTTCGATACCAACGTCAACGAACTGCGTAAGGAAGTGGGTATGGTGTTCCAGAAACCCAACCCGTTCCCCATGAGCATCTATAATAATATTGCCTACGGCCCCAGAACCCACGGCATTACCAATCGGCAGCAGCTGGATGAAATCGTGGAGAAGGCCCTGCGGGGTGCTGCCATCTGGGACGAGGTAAAAGATCGGCTGAAGAAAAACGCTCTGGGTCTGTCCGGCGGTCAGCAGCAGCGTCTGTGCATTGCCCGGGCACTGGCAGTGGAGCCGAAGGTGCTGCTGATGGACGAGCCTACCTCCGCTCTGGACCCCATTGCAACCTCCCGCATTGAAGATCTGGTCATGGAACTGAAGGATTCTTACACCATCGTCATCGTGACCCACAATATGCAGCAGGCTGTGCGTATTTCCGATCAGACGGCCTTCTTCCTGCTGGGTGATCTGGTAGAATACGGCGAGACGGAAAGACTGTTCTCCAAACCCGCAGACAAGCGGACCGAAGAATACATTACGGGAAGGTTTGGTTAATTTATGAGAATTTTCTATGACAATCAGCTGAAAGAGCTGAACCAGGAACTGACCAGAATGGGCGGCCTGTGTGAACAGATCATTGGGTTTGCCGCTCAGGCACTGACAGACTGGAATGAAGACCTGGCAGAAAAGGTGAAAAAGACCGGAGCCGAAATTGATGAGATGGAGCGCTCCATTGAAGCGGTCTGCATGCGCCTTCTGCTGCGCCAGCAGCCGGTAGCCGGTGACCTGCGCTTTGTTTCCGCAGCGCTGAAAATGATTACTGACTTGGAGCGCATCGGCGATCAGGCGGAAGATATTGTGGAAATCATCCCCAATATGGGTCAGACCAGTAAAAACGCCCATCCGAAAATCCAGGAAATGGCCAAGCACGCTATCTCCATGGTAGTAGACAGCGTGGACGCCTATACTCGTCAGGATATGGAACTGGCAAAGGCGGTTCTGGAGCACGACGATATTGTAGACAGCGATTTCGTGCAGATTAAAAAGGAACTGATTGGCGCCATTGCAGCCAATCCTGCCCAGGGTGAAGATACCCTGGATCTGCTGATGATTGCCAAGTACTTTGAGCGTATTGCCGACCACGCAACCAATGTGGCCGAGTGGGTCATGTACGGCATGACCGGTACCCACGAGGTAGAGTAAATCAAGAAAAGCTGGAAACCCGGTTTACAGGTTTCCAGCTTTTTCGGATATAGGGGAGGGCAGAGGCCCTCCTGAGACTGTCGAAAAACCCCTTACGGGCTTTTCCGACAAACTTGGCAGTCTGCTGCGCGCATAATTTGTCCCCCCGATGGAGGACAAATTCTACACTTGCAGCCTGAGAAGTGTTTTCTGCCAGGTACACGCCCTGGCAGAAAACAGTTTGAATTTTATTTGCCGCCTACGTCGGCAAACTCTGCGAGGCTTTTTTAACACACTGGGGAGGGAATTGTCCCTCCTCATTTGCGTTATTTCTTAGCCTGCTTCATGGAGAGACTGATCCGGTGCCGCTTTTCATCCACGCCCAGAACCACAACCTTGACCACGTCGCCCACTTTTACCACCTCGCTGGGATGGCGCAGACGACGGTTGCAGACCTCGGAAATGTGTACCAGGCCATCCTGATGCACACCGATGTCCACGAACACACCAAAATCAATGACGTTTCGCACCGTGCCGGTCAGTTCCATACCGGGTTTCAGGTCCTTCATTTCCAGCACATCTTTGCGCAGAATGGGAGCAGGCAGCTCGTCCCGGGGGTCCCGACCGGGCTTGGAAAGTTCCTTGGCAATGTCAGCCAGGGTGGGTCTGCCCACAGCGCACTCCGCCGCAGCCTTGCTCAGACCGTAAGCTTCTAGCTTTTCCAGAATGCCGGAAAGGTTGTCTCCCTTTTTGCAGCCCAGCAGATTCAGCAGCGCCTTGGCAGCAGCGTAGGATTCCGGATGGACACCGGTGTTGTCCAACAGCTCCTTGCTCTCCGGAACCCGCAGGAATCCGGCGCACTGCTCGAAGGCCTTGGGGCCCAACTTGGGGACTTTCTTCAACTGAGCACGGCTGGTGAAGGGGCCGTTTCCTTCCCGGTAAGCCACAATGTTCTTGGCGGTGGTGGCATTCAGACCGGAAACCTGCTGCAGCAGGCTCTGAGAGGCGGTATTGGCGTCCACACCCACCGCATTGACG
>USHP01000166.1 GCA_900554625.1 uncultured Eubacteriales bacterium
GCCCGCTCCGACCGGGGGCATTTTGGCCTGGGATTGAGCATTGCCTGGGAAATCGTGAAGTGCCATCGGGGCAAACTCTGGGTGGAGGATGCCCCAGGAGGCGGGGCGGCATTTGTACTGGAACTTCCTGTCAGTTAGAGACCTTTTAGAGATTGAGGGAGTATACTCCGGATATCTTCACAAAGGAGTGAGTATTTTATGAAACATGTTAAGCGATGGATTGCCCTGGCGCTGTCCCTTGTGGGCGTACTGGGCTGTCTTGCGGGCTGCGGAGCCGGAGACTCTGCCATCACCCAGGCCACCCCGGGAACGGACGCTGGGCAGACGGAATCCGCGCCCACTGGCAGCGAAACCACGGCTTCAGCCATGGGCCGGTATGTGGAGCAGACAGTGGAGCTGCCGGAGTGCAGTTATGCGATGGATATGGTCATGCTCTCCACCGGACAACTCCGGGTGGCTCTGAAAGACAACAATAATGACATTCTGATCTGTACTGGGGGAGAAGAGCCGGGGCAGTGGCAGAGTACGGAGAATCTGCCTGAGGACATTACTGCCAGCGGCGGCGTGGAAGCCTTGGCCCTGTCTCCTGAAGGCAGCATCTTCTGCTCCACCGTACAGGAAATGGAAGACGGCACCTACCAGTACCACTTCTGGGTGATCGACGCCGCAGGAGCCTGCCGGGAAATTCCCATTACCTATCCGGACCTGGAAGCGGATGACGGATACCTGGTATCGTCCTATGAATTTACTGACAGCGGACGGCTGTTTGTGGCGATGCAGGTTCAGGATGTCCGAGAAATCAATCTGGAAACTGGAGAACTTAGCGAAAACCTTAATGACGCAGGCATCTCTGTCATGGATTTGGAGTGCGCCGGAGAGAATCTTTACCTGTTGGGATGGAGTGGAGCTTACGTTTGGAACGAGGACAATGGGCTGCAGCCGCTGTCCGGCGTTCTGGAAGAGCAGGTTGCCGCTTCTCTGAAAGCCACGGAAGGCTATTCCCCCAAGGTAACCTTCTGGGAGAATTCCCAAGGCTACCTGATGTTTACCACCCATGAGGGGCTTTATAGCTACGTCCCCGACGGCAGCGTTACCGAGGAACTGGTGAGCGGCACTGGAACCTCTCTGGCGGACCCGGTCTTTTTCCCCACAGCCCTGACCGGCGGAGCGGATGACAGTTTCTATGTGCTGGGAACCCAGAACGGACAGACTGCCCTGTATCATTATGTTTACGACCCCAATGTACCTACGGAGCCCAGCACCCATCTGACGGTGTACAGCCTGTATCCCCAGGATACCCTGATGCAGCTGATTTCTCAGTATCAGAAAGCCCATCCGGAAACCGCTGTAACCCTGGAAGTGGGTCTGACGGGAGAGGACGGCGTGACCGAATCCGATGCCATCCGCACCCTGAACACCCAAATTCTGGCAGGAGACGGCCCGGACCTGATCTGCCTGGATGGATTCAACCTGAATACCTATCAGGAAAAGGGCCTGCTGGTGGATCTGACTCAGGTTCTGGATCAGGGCGAGAAAACGTTGGAGCAGGTAACCAAGTGCTATGCCGATGACGGCAAAGTATACATGGTGCCCACAGCCTTTGCCATTCCGGTGGTGTACGGCCCTGGTGAGATTGTCTCCCAGATTCAGGATCTGGATTCCCTGGTGACAGCAGCTGGCCTGGCAAAGGACGCCAATCCCGAATCCAACACTGTATTCAGTGGATTCATCCCCACTTATTTGGTGGATAAATTTTATGATTGCTGCTCTGCATCCTGGTTCCGGGAAGATGGAACCTTGGATGGGCAGAAACTAGAGCAGTTCTACGCTGCTATGCAGGAGCTCTATGCCATGGACAGCGAGTTCCGGCAGAACTTGCAGCAGATGATGGAGAGCGAAGGACGCTCTCTGGAGGATGTGGAATATACTCCCGGCGAGTATACCGGATTGGGCGGTGCCATCACGATTTTCTCCACCAATTCCTGCCTGGACGCGGGAACTTTGGAGAGTATGGAAAATTGGTCTTATGCCCTGGCTGGGGACGAGAATTTTGAAGCGTATCAAGTTTTGCCCCTCAACGCCCAGGCATCCAATGTGTTTTTGCCCCGGCGGGTTATGGGCATTCTGACCAGCAGCACCCAGCAGGAGGCGGCAGCCCAGTTCCTGACCTTCCTGTTGGGAGAGGAAGCTCAGAGCAGCGCCCAGGGCTTCGGATTCCCGGTAAATCAGGTGGCCTTTGATCGACAAATCACCCAGGACCGTACCCTGGATACGACCCTTGGCATGAGTGATGAAGACGGAAATATGGATACATTCTATCTTCGCTACCCCGACGCAGAACTGCGGCAGCAGTTTAAGACCTGGGTCGACCAGCTGACCACCCCTGCCTCCACCGACCGGATCATCCGCAGCATGGTCGTCGAGCAGGCGGCTGCCTGCCTCAATGGAGAACTCACCCCCCAGCAGGCTTCCGATGCAGCGTTGCAGGCACTGAACCTGTACCTGACGGAGTAAGGCTATGAACGTTTCCCGGGAATACGAAACCGGGGCAGAGGTTTTCATACCATCTCTTGCGGAAAAGTATGCCGCAAAACAGCGCAAAAGAAGAAATCGGGTTTTTCCCGGCAAAATTCTTCCGATACTTGTGGCCATTTGTATTCTTTTGGCACTGGGCCTGAGCGGTTTCCTTTCCGGTTTCCAGCATACTGACTCGTTGGATCGGGGATGGAATCTGATCCTGGTGAACTATGAATATCGGCTGCCTCGGGATTATACGGTAGAGCTGACACAGCTGTCTAACGGAGAACGGGTAGACAGCCGGATGTATCCGGCGCTTCAGGAAATGTTCGACGATATGCGCGCCGAGGGGGTATATCCCATTGTGGCCTCCGGCTACCGCTCCCAGCAGGAGCAGCAGATGCTGCTGGAAGAAAAGATACAGCAGTATCGTGACCAGGGGTATTCCCACAAAAAGGCCAGGGAAGCAGCGCTGCTCCGGGTGGCAGAGCCGGGAACCAGCGAACATCAGCTGGGGCTGGCGGTGGATATTAACCAGGAGGGTACCCGCTCCACTGCTGGCCAGGTCTATGCCTGGCTGGAACAGCACGCCTGGGAATACGGCTTTATTCTCCGGTATCCGGAAGAAAAATCCCATATTACCGGTATTACCAAGGAACCCTGGCATTACCGCTATGTGGGGCAGCCAGCCGCAGCGGAAATCTACCAGCGGGGCATTACCCTGGAAGAATACTTAGACGCAGCATAAAAGGGAAAAGCGCCTGTTCTTTGGAACAGGCGCTTTTTTGCATTTTCCTTGGGCCTTTTTTCAACCTGGGAAAGAGAAAACTATTTCTTGACAATCCCGGCATAAGATGTAAAACTGAAGATAAGGTGAAATTTTTTTGAAATTTCCCGAATGGATTTTCATTTTCCTGCGTCTTGATAGGTGAAAGACAAACAGAAGGAGGAATGATGCTTGCGTAGAACCATCATGTCTTATTTTGCCAGGGCAATCTTACCGGCGGCAATCTGGATTTTCCTGCTTTCCGGATGTGCCGGGGAGCCTGGGGTGGTGACGGTGGCCACTGTGGACGAGCTGCTGGCTGCCATTGGCCCGAACCAAACCATCCAGCTGGCGGCAGGAGAGTATGAACTGAGCAGCGCATCCGATTATGGAGAATCTTCGGACAGTCCCTACTACACCTGGGAGGCCAGTACGGAAGGATATGCCCTGAAACTGCGGGGTGTGGAAAATCTGACCATTCAGGGAAGCGGGGAAGACTGTCGGATTACCATGGTGAAGCCCTATCCGGATGTGCTGATACTGGAAAACTCCCAGGGCGTAACCCTGGAAAACCTATCCCTGTCCCACACTGGGGAAATTGACAACCAAAACAGCGGCGGCATCCGACTGGAAAACTGCGAGGATGTGTCACTCAACGACGTGAATCTGCACCGCTGCGGGGCCTACGGCCTTCGGACCAGTTTGACCGGGAATCTCCAACTGACCGGCAGCAGCCTCTATGATTGCGCCCTTGCGGGAATTGTGGCGGAAGCCAGCTGGGGTGTTCTGGTGGATGGGTGCAGATTCTATTCCATTGGCGGCGTTCCGTTGGAAGGAGTGTCGGCGTTTTACCTGCGGCTGACAGAGAATGTGGACATTACCGACTGTGAAGTGTACGACTGCGCGCTGGAATCTCTGGTGTTGTCCGTTCCCTGTGGTACTACCCGGATGACAAATTGTTCCATACGGGATATCCGGTTCAGCGGCAGCGCCCTGAATCTTTATGGTACCGGGCTGGTGTTTGACGGGAATGCCTTTGAAAACTGCCAGATTCGTTCCTGGTATGCCGACTCCCAGGGTGCGGTGGATACTCAGGGAAATGCTCTGACCGTTGCCGATCTGAACGCCCTGCTGCCTGCCCAGGAGGAAACCCAAAGTGAGGAAGCGTTTACATCGGTTACCGTTTCCACGGTTGACGAATTTCTGGCAGCCATCGGGCCAAACCGGGAAATTATCCTGGAAGAAAAGCTCTATGACCTGAGCACCGCCCGGGGGTATGGTGAAACCAGCGGAGAATATTACTATTGGGAGCAGGCCCATGACGGCCCGGCTTTGGTAATCTCCGGAGCGGAAAATCTGACCATCCGCAGTGCAGATGGGAACGTGGACAGCTGCACCATCTCTGCAATCCCCCGATATGCCGACGTTCTGACCTTTGTCCACTGCGACAATCTGCGCCTTTCTGGGTTTACCGCCGGACACACGGTGCAGCCGGGAATCTGCGCCGGCGGGGTGCTGAAATTCCGGGATTGTGACAACATTTTGGTGGAACAATGCGGCCTGTTC
>USHP01000167.1 GCA_900554625.1 uncultured Eubacteriales bacterium
AGACTGCCAAAGTTTGTCGGAAAAGCCCGCAGGGTTTTTTCGACAGTCTTAAAGGCAGGGGCTTAGCCCCTGCCTTTCTTACTTATGAAAAATTGGCTGACGATTTTCAAAGGTGCAAACGTATCCAAAAATGTCCTTCAGAATCTGGGCAGCCTCCCGGGAATACTGTCCCACCCGATCACAGCGATGGGCATCCGAGCCGATGGTGACAATTTCACCGCCCAGCTCCCGGAAGCGCCGGAAGTAATCTGCCGTGGGCAAAAAGCCGCCGCAGCGGTCTACGCCGCTGGTATTCATTTCCAATCCCTTTCCCTTGGCAGCCAAAATTCTCAGGATTTCGTCAATAATTTCTCGGTGCTCCTCATATGGCACAGGGCGGGGAGCAGGATGTCCAGCAGTTTTGCTGATGTAAGTCAGATGGGCCAGAACGTCAAAGTCCTGGTGAACCTGGACACAGGCCAGGGTTTCTTCCAGATACCGCCGTTCTGCCTGCCAGATGGTTTTGCCTTCCCAGTAACCGGAAAAGTACACGTCCAACTTGTCCACAAAGTGGATGGAGCCCAGCACAAAATCAAAGGGCCGCCGCTGCAAATCCTGCAAAAGCTGATCCTGATTTTCTTCAGTCAGGCCAAACTCCATACCTCTGCGGATTTTCAGGCCGGGAACTTCCAAATTTTCGTATTCTTCGTTATACTTTGCGGTGTCGAAGGCCATGGTGGGGATTTTTCCCAGAGGGTCATAGTCCACATGGTCGGTAAAGCAAATTTCCTCCAGTCCCGCGGCAGCGGCAGCCAGGGCCATTTCTTTTCCTGTGTCGTGTCCGTCAAAGGATACCCGAGAGTGCATATGAAAGTCAAACATTCTCTATCTCCTCCCAGAATTGGCGGAATGCTGTAGGCAGCGCCGCCTGTGTGCGAATTTCTTCCGCTGTAAACCACTGAAAATTTCCGGCCGTTTCGGAAACTTCCAGATAAAGCCCTTTCATATCCCACTGGATGTGGGTAAAAATATGTTTTCGGGATACCTCCCGCAGTACCTGTCTGGGGTGCAGGCCCATTTCCTCCACCTGAGAAAGCGCCGCATCCAGGGGCAGGTGGCCTGCTACATTGGGAAACTGCCACAGCCCCGCCAGTAAGCCTGTCTGGGGCCGCTTTTCCAGGGCATACCGTCCGTCGCAGCTGAGGATGAACACGGTGCGGTTTTCCTGTCGTTTTTCCTTTTTGGGCAACTTCACCGGCAAGTTCTCAGCGGTATTGTGCTGATATCCCAGGCAGAAGCTGTGGCAGGGACACTGTTCACATTCTGGCTTCCGGTTCGGGCCGCAGAGGGTGGCGCCCAGTTCCATCAGTGCCTGGGTAAAATCCCCGGCGTTCTCCGGGTAGACGGCCGCCAGCCCTTCCCGAATCCGTGCCTTTGTAGCGGGCAGATCGATGGGGGCGGGATCATCCAGCAACCGGGAACACACCCGAAGTACATTTCCGTCAACAGCCGGTGTGGGCAAATTGAAGGCGATGGAGCAAACAGCTCCAGCGGTGTATTCTCCGATTCCCGGCAACGCCAGCACCTGCTGGTATGTCTGGGGAAAGACCCCACCATAGTCCCGGACAATCACCTGAGCGGCTTTCTTGAGATTGCGCACCCGGCTGTAATACCCCAGTCCTTCCCAGAGCTTGTGCAAAACCTCGTCCGGACACTCTGCTAAAGCTTCCACATTGGGAAGCGCCTCCAAAAACCGGCTGTAATAGCCCTTCACGGCTTCCACCCGGGTCTGCTGAAGCATAATCTCCGAGAGCCAAATGCGATAGGGCTGCCGGGTTTGGCGCCAGGGAAGATCCCGATGTCCGGCCGCGTACCAGGGAAGCAAAGCCTCCGGAAGTTTGTCTAAAATCTGCATCAAATCGACTGTTTCACCCTTTCTAGTTGCCATGATTGTACAATAGAACCGGATATCCTGTCAAGGAGTCCCCGGGCCGAGAAAAAATAATTCTGAAAAATGAAAAATTTTGAAAAAAGTACTTGCAATTTTGAAAAAGGTGTGTTATTATACTTTGGCACTTGAGTGATGTGCCTATGCGCCGATAGCTCAGTTGGATAGAGTGACTGACTACGAATCAGTAGGTCGGGGGTTCGAGTCCCTTTCGGCGTACCACCAATTTTTGTCACGCCGCTCCGGGTGGTATCTATGATACCGTCTGGGGCGGCGTGGCACATTGTCCAGAGGAGTATCTCCTCTGGACCAATTTCTACTCGCTGTATGATGGACAGGATTGCAGACGGGTCTGTGCAGTCTGCGGACATGATCTTTTCAAGTGCTGCCCTGAGCGTGGTTTCCGGAAGCATGGACATATCAACCTGATTCTTCAGCTGCTTGATATCATTTTCCAGCTTAGCCTTTTGGGCTTCCAAATCTGTAATTTTGTTTTTCAGTGCCGTTGACGCGAATCCTTCCAGGAGGGTGTCAACGGCATTATTTAGTTTTGCGGTAACTTCCCGCTCTTCGGCAATCAGCGCATTCAGCCGGGCAGCGGCACCGCCTTGGATGGTCTGGGCCTGCTCCCGGAGGATCTGCAGCAGCTTGTCCACATTGGTGGGGCTTCCCAGCATTGCCCGGGTATACTGCACTGCCAGCTTTTCCAGCTTGTCCACCCGGATCGGGGAGGCATCACAGTTATGCAGTCGCTTTTTTCCGGTGCATTTGTAGTAGTAATACCCACCCTTGGAGATACCTACGGACATAGCAGCGCCGCAGGAGGCGCAGAACACCTTTCCTTTCAGGGGGTAGTCCCGATTCTTCGGTGGCCGCCCTGCCTGCTGACGTCGGTTTGCGGACATTCTGGCCTGTACTTTGTCAAACAGTTCCTGGGAGATGATGGGTGGAAGTGCATCTTCAATGCGGATGGTGTTTTCCGATGGCGCGGCGTGACTGTTTCTGGTGCCGTCCTCCCGGTATGGGACTGCTCCGTATACCAGGACGCCGATATATTTTTCATTTTTCAGCAGATCGTGGAGACTGTTGTTTCCAAAGGCGTTTCCTCGCTTGGTTTTCAGCCCATCGGAGTTCAGACCGGCGATAATTTCCCGGTAGCTGCGGCCGTCGGCGTACTCATGGAAAATCCTCCGCACAATCTCTGCTTCCTCTGGCTGGATGGCAAGACGGCCGTCCACAACCTGGTAACCCAAGGCGGGCTTTCCGCCGGTGTGCTGGCCGTTACGGGCCATGAAGCGCATTTTCTCCATGGTTTTCTGCCGGGACTGTAAGCTCCAGATCTGGTTGAATAGGGCCATACTGCCCTCAGACAGAAAATTCATTGGGTCCCGGAGATCACCGCCAATACTGGGCTGTGTGACAGAGACAACAGACACGCCCATGCGGGTCAGATCGTCCCGGAAGGTGAACCAGGCGGACATTTTCCGAAACATCCGGCTCTGATCGTAGATCACCACGGTATCGGCAAGACCAAGCTGCAAATCCCGCATCATGGCTTCAAATTGGGGCCGGGTGTCCTTCATTCCGGAGATGGCCATATCCGCATAGACACCCAAAATGGGCAGTTGATGCTGCTGGCACCATTCGGAGCATTTCGCAACCTGGACTTCGATGCTGTCCGGATTCTGATTGTCGGTGGAATATCGGGCGGAAATAAAAGCGCCGTGGGTTCTCATAATATACCTTGCCTTTCCGGGACGGGTCTGCTATTATAAAAGGGCAGAATGTCCCTATCTTAGTCGGGGAGGGTGCTGCATTGCTCGTTCGGCATTGGCGTGCCAGCGAGCCATTTTGACCGCTTCGGTGCTGCAACACCGGGGCGGTTTTTTATTTGTGTCCAATTCGGACACATTCACTTAGAGCACCTTTTCGCTTATGACCTGGCAGATGTGGGAGACATCGGTGCCGCCGGTGAATTCAAATTTCACCTTTCCCAGGCCGGAGAACCAGAGCTCCAACTCGCTGTCGAGATCCAGAACACCAGCGGTTTCTACGCTGAAAGACTGAATCTTGCTATATGGCAGACTGGTGAAATCTTTCTTCTTTCCTGTGAGGCCCTGGACATTGATGGCGAAGATTCGTTTGTTTGTAAAGACAACCCCATCTCGGATGGCTTGATAGGATTGGATGATTTCCTCGCCGGGAACAAACATAGGCGCGATGTGGGGTTCATAGGTGGTGTTGGAAACTGGGCGCAGTTTCATGTAGCTGGCATTTTGAAAGTCGATCATGATTATGTCCTCCTCTTTATTTTCCGGGAGCACCCCGGTCATTATGTTGGGTGGTGTCCGAATTGGACACGAAAGTTTATCAGTCAGACTCTTCAGAAAGAGTTGCCTCAGATGTAAGGGTGGAGACATATTGTTCCCAGCGTGCTTTCTCACTGGGGTCATTCTTTATGCGTTCTTCGATAGCGAGAGATTCACGGTACTCCGCAGCGTCGGCAAGCATTGTCCAGTTTGCATTCAGTCCTTTTTTCTCAATGATGGCTTTAATGATGGACAGGTCTACACGGAAAAACTCTTTGCGGGGATTTACTTTGTTCATCTGCATCAATGCCAAGGACTTATGTAATTCTGTTTCCAGAGCAGGAGCATCATCAGATTCGATGAACGCATGAACATCAAAAGAGAAAGGAACAGAGGCATCACCAAGTTCACGAACACGGTCAAGGGGATCTAAGCGACGTGTCATGCCAACTTTGTATACATTTTCAGAGACCGCAGAAAATTCTGTGTAATCGACAAAGTATGACAGTATAGATACTGACGACAAAGTCAAGAATGATACCAAACATTCACGACAAAGGAGTCAGTATTATGAACGCACCACAGGAACTTTTGAAGCAGTAT
>USHP01000168.1 GCA_900554625.1 uncultured Eubacteriales bacterium
ACATGGTATAATGTAAAAAGAAGGAGTGTGCACACGAATCGAGTAAGGAGAATTTACCATGATGAACATACGCAACTATGTTCGGGTTCAAAGCCTGGAAGAGGCCTATGAGCTGAACCAGAGCCGGAGAAACCGAATCATCGGCGGAATGCTTTGGATGAAGATGGGCAAGGGCAGCATCCAGACCGCCATTGACCTGTGCGACCTGGGGCTGGACACCATTGAAGAAACCGAAGACCAATTTTCCATCGGCGCCATGGTGACCCTGCGGCAGCTGCAGCTGCACCCGGGGCTGAATGAGTATACCCAGGGGGCTATGGCGGCCGCGGTTCGGGACATTGTGGGAGTTCAGTTCCGGAATCTGGCCACGGTAGGCGGCAGCATCTGGGGCCGGTTTGGTTTTTCTGATGTGCTGACCCAGCTGCTGGCTATGGACAGCTATGTAGAATTGTACAAGGGCGGTCTGGTGAGCCTGGAGGAGTTTGCTACCCGTAAGCACGATAACGACATTCTGGTGCGCCTGATTGTGAAGAAAACCCCGGGGCAGTTCGTTTACCAGGCCATGCGCAACCAGCGCACCGACTTCCCGGTGCTGACCTGCGCCGTTTCCCGGATGGGAGATGGGTACCGGGCAGTAATCGGCGCCCGGCCCAATCGGGCAGTGGTGCTGCGGGATGAGAAGCATTTGCTTGATGGCGGAATTACCCCGGAAAGTGCCGCCGCTTTTGCAGAGTTTGTGGCCCAGAACGTGCCCACCGGCAGCAATCTCCGGGGCAGTGCGGCCTATCGTACCCATTTGGCTAGGGTTTTGACCCAGCGGGGCATTCTGGAATTGGGAGGTAGAAGCTGATGGAAATCAAGCTGAATCTCAACGGGCGAACTGTGACAGATCATATTGATGCGGGCCTTCTGCTGATCGATTTTCTTCGGGACCACGGCTGCCTCAGCGTCAAGCGGGGCTGTGAAACCTCCAACTGCGGCCTTTGCACCGTGCTGATGGACGGCAAGCCCATTTTGTCCTGCTCCATGCTGGCAGCCCGAGCGGACGGACACAGCATCCAGACCTTGGAAGGGCTTCAGGAAGAGGCCGCGGACTTTGTAGGATTCATTGCCGACCAAGGCGCAGACCAGTGCGGCTTCTGCAATCCCGGATTTGTGATGAACACCATCGCTCTGCTGCGGGAAATCCCCGACCCCACCGACGACGAAATCCGTGCCTATCTGGCAGGAAACCTGTGCCGCTGCTCCGGCTACGACGGACAGCTGAGGGGCATCCGCAGTTATCTGAACAGCCGGAAGGGATAAGGAGGCCAGTATGGAACAAAGACAGTATAAAACCGTAGGCAAGTCCGTCCGGAAAAAGGATTCCATGCAGCTGCTGCTGGGCAAGCCGGTGTACACCCAGGATGTGGTTCCCGATAATGCCCTGGTGGTAAAAATTCTGCGAAGCCCCCATCCCAACGCCATCGTCCGGGAGATCAACACCACTGCTGCCAGGAAGGTTCCGGATGTGGTGGATATCTACACCTGGGAGGACGTGCCCCAGACCCGGTTTGCCATTGCCGGTCAGACATACCCGGAGCCTTCTCCCTACGACCGGTTGATTATTGACCGCCATGTGCGTTTTGTGGGAGATGTGGTGGCCATTATTGCCGCAGAGACGGAACAGGCTGCGGAAAAAGCAAAAAAGCTGATTAAAGTAAAATATGATCTGCTGGAGCCGGTGTTGGACTTCCGCAAGGCCAAGGACAGTGCGACTTTGGTACACCCGGAGGAGGATTGGTTCCCGCCCTGCCAGGTCGGCGGCGACAACAAGCGCAACCTGGTAGCCAGCGGACTGGATGAGCATGGAGATGTGGACGGCGTGATGGCAAGCTGCGACATTGTGCTGGACCGCACCTACCACACCAAAGCCTTCAATCAGGCTATGATGGAAACCTTCCGTACCTATACAGATATGGACCGCTATGGACGGCTGCATGTGGTTTCCTCCACCCAGATTGTGTTCCATGCCCGCCGGATTCTGTCCCGGGCGCTGGGCATTCCCAAGAGCAAAATCCGGGTGGAAAAGCCCCGGATCGGCGGCGGCTTCGGCGCCAAGCAGACGGCGGTGTGTGAGGTATATCCTGCCTTTGTCACCCTGAAAACCGGCCGTCCTGCCATGCTGATCTACACCCGGGAGGAATCCCAGATTGCTGGTTCTCCCCGGCATGAAATGGAAATCCGGGTGCGGCTGGGTGCCAGCAAGGATGGCAAAATCCGGGCGCTGGATCTGTACACCCTGTCCAACTCCGGCGCCTACGGCGAGCACGGCCCCACTACCGTGGGCCTGTCCGGACACAAGTCCATCCCGCTGTATACCGGAAGCCTGGAAGCCTTCCGCTTTGGTTATGACGTGGTGTACACCAATTTGCAGGCCGCCGGCGCCTACCGGGGCTACGGTGCTACCCAGGGTATCTTCGCCTTGGAAACCACCGTCAACGAACTGGCAGAGCAGCTGGGCATGGACCCCACGGTTCTGCGGGACCGGAACATGGTCAAAGAGGGCATGGTCATGCCTGCCTATTATGGAGAAGTGGCCAATGCCTGCGCCCTGGACCGGTGCATGGCCCACTGCCGGGATATGTTCGGCTGGGAGGAAAAGTACCCTGTCCGGGATATGGGCAACGGCAAGGTTCGCTGCGCCGGTGTGGCCATGGCCATGCAGGGCTCCTGCATTTCCAGTCTGGACGTGGGTTCTGCCACGGTCAAGCTCAGTGATGACGGCACCTATAATCTGATTATCGGCGCTGCGGATATGGGTACTGGATGCGATACCATTCTGGCCCAGATGGTTGCCGAATGCATGGACTGCTCGGTGGAGGATGTGGCGGTGTTTGGCGCAGATACCGATGTATCCCCCTACGATTCCGGCTCTTACGCATCTTCTACCACTTACATCACCGGCAAGGCTGTGGAAAAGGCCTGCACAGACCTGAAAAAGCAGATTTGCACCATTGGAGCCCAGATGATGGGCTGCGGTGAGGAAGAAGTGGTCTTTGAAAGCACCCGGGTTCGCCGGGTGAATACCGACCAGACCGTGAGCCTGCAGGACATTTCCTATAAGGCCCAGCTGTTTAACGATCAGGTAGCCCAGGCGACAGCCACCCACACTTCTCCGGTGTCCCCTCCGCCTTATATGGTTGGCATGGTGGAGATTGAGCTGGACAAGCTGACGGGCCTGGTGACCATTCTGGACTTCATGGCTGTGGTGGACTGCGGCATTCCCATCAACCCGGCCCTGGCCCGGATTCAGACCGAGGGCGGTCTGGTTCAGGGTATCGGACATACCCTGATGGAGAATGTAACCTACGACGCCAAGGGACGGCCCATAGAGTCGTCGTTTATGCAGTACAAGCTGCCTACCCGCCTCGATATGGGCAAACTCCGGGTGGAGTTTGAGCACAGCTACGAGCCCACCGGCCCCTTCGGAGCCAAGTCCATCGGAGAAATTGTCATCAACACCCCGGCTCCGGCCATCGCCCACGCCATTTACCGGGCCACCGGTGTCTGGCACCGGGAACTGCCCATCACCCCGGAAAAGGTTGCTATGACCAAACCGGAATAAGAAAAACCAACCGGGAGCCGTATTCAGACGGCTCCCGGTTTTGGCGTATTGCATAGAAAAATCCCTCTGCCAGCGGCAGAGGGATTTTGTACTTTTTGGGAAATTACTTGCCAGCGTTGGCAACCTGGGCAGCGACTTCAGCAGCGAAATCGTCAACCTTCTTCTCAATGCCTTCGCCCTTGACGTAGTGGACAGCGTCAACAAACTTGACGGAACCGCCCAGCTTCTTGGCAGCGTCGGCAATGTAGCCAGCCACATCGCCCTTGAACAGGTCGCTGCGGACGAACTCCTGCTGCAGCAGGCAGCACTCCTTGTAGAAGGCAGCCATCTTGCCGGCAGCGATCTTTTCCTTCACAGCGGCGGGCTTGGAAGCCATCTTGGGATCGTTGTCCATCAGAGCAACCTGCACGGCCAGCTCCTTGTCCACATCGGCCTGAGGAACCTGGCTCTTGTCCCAGTACTTGGGGCTCATAGCAGCGATCTGCATAGCCACGTTCTTGCCGATTTCGGTCACATCGATGTTGCCTTCCACAGCCAGGTTCACCAGAACACCGTGGGTGCCGCCAGCGTGAACGTAGGCCACATTGGTGTTGTCAGCAAAACGGGCGAAACGGCGGATCTGCATGTTCTCGCCGATGGACATAACCTTCTCCTGCATGATCTCGGTAACGGTCAGCTTGGAGTTGGGGTAGGTGCAGGCCTTCAGGGCCTCCACGTCGGCGGGGTTCTGGGTAGCCACAACCTCAGCCAGGTTCTTCACCAGGTCCATGAAAGCGTCGGTCTTGGCAGCGAAGTCAGTCTCGGAGTTCACCTCGATGACAACGCCCACACCGTTGACAACGGTAGCGTAGGCAACGCCTTCAGCAGCAACGCGGTCAGCCTTCTTGGCAGCCTTAGCCAGGCCCTTTTCACGGAGCCAGTCCACAGCCTTGTCCATATCGCCGTCGGTAGCCTGGAGAGCCTTCTTGCAGTCCATCATACCGACGTTGGTCATTTCACGCAGTTTCTTGACATCAGCAGCAGTAAATGCCATGGTTATATCCTCCTGTATCTTCTGTTTCGAAAAAACGCCCGCCGCACGCGGCGGGCGTCTGGTTTCCAATGAACCGGATGGGATTATTCGGCAGCAGCCTCGGCAGCCGGAGCGGCCTCGGTGTTGGCCTCGCCCTGACGGCCTTCCTG
>USHP01000169.1 GCA_900554625.1 uncultured Eubacteriales bacterium
CAATACTGCCCAGGATGCCCGTGAAAATCACCGCAACCACCGTAATCGGCACCACGCCTCCGGCAGATTCGGCCACACTGACGGCGATGGGCGTGGTCACGGACTTGGGAAGCAGGGACACCTGCAGGCTCTCGTCCAGATGAAACAGTCGGCACATGGCATACACGCTGGCCATGGATGCTCCGGAACCAGCGGTGCAGCCAACCAGAATCGGCAGCCAATACTGCTTCAAAATGGCAAGCTTACTATATACCGCAACTGCCAAACAGGCCGTTGCCGGGGCCAGGAACATATTGATAATCTCGCCGCCCACGTTGTACGCTTCATAGGGAATCTTAAACAGAAGCAGAATGGCCGCAACCGACACAATCGCCACAATCAGAGGATTGCAAAGGGGCGTGTTCCACTTCTGATGGAGTTTTACGCCAATTCCAAAGGCCAGAATGCTCAGCGCAATGCCAAAATAAGGCGAATACACAATCTCTTCCATCAGGAATTCACCTTCTCTTTCTTCCGGGCTTTCTTGTTCAGCAGATGCATAGTGCATTTGACGCTCCAGGCTGTCACCCCAAAGGTAATTACAGTGGATACGGTGCAGATAATCACCAGCTGCACCGCTGTGCTTTTCAGGATATCAAAATAGTTGATAATGCTTACCCCCGCCGGGACAAAGAAAAAGGCCATATTGCTCAGAAGAAAGTCCGCTTTTTCCTGAATATGTCCGATTTTCAAGATTCCGGTCAGCAAGCAGAGCAACAGCAGAACCATGCCGATGACGCTGGCGGGAAATGTAAAAGGAAGCAGCTTTTCTATCACCTGGCTGATCCAGCAGATGGAAAAGACGATTCCAACCTGTTTGATGATTTTCAAATTCCTCGATCCTTTCTCTGTGCAGTTACTAGTCGCCTTCGTAGTCTTCCGCAAAACTTCCGGCGGGCAAAATATGACCGCAGGCACAAGTCTCATCGGTAACCAGCGTACCCGTCTGGCCGGGAGCGCCGCCCATTTTTACAAATATCTCAACCCATTGCCCGCACTTGGGGCATTTTACTTCCATCAGTCTGGGGGTATGCTTTCCCTCGTGGCATCCATCCAGTACCATGTTCTCTCCTCCTATTTACTCTGGATTGCATCTCATTTCAGCATGCTGATTATAGCACAAATTTTTCCATTTACAATTCCATTTTTTAACATCAAGCAAAGTTTTTCAATAAGCAAGAGGGTCTTGCTGACGCAAAACAGGCTCCAAGTGACCTTGGAGCCTGTTATTTTCCCGCAATTATACCGTTGCAGCTTCCGTCTGGGAGTCGGGAATGTGGATATTGACGCCGTTGACTTCCACTTCCTCGTCTGCGCAAATCATGATGTATTTCACACCGCCGATGACCCGGGTCTCGATCAAGTCGCTTCTGGCAGGGTCCACTTTGATGACCACATCCGGAGTTTTCAGCTCAAAATGCTTGTTGTCGATGATGTTCTTCGGATGCAGATCGGCTTCAAATCCAAACACTTCGTCATAATCCACGCTGAACTTGGCCACATGCTCTTCGGAAACCCCGCAGGAGGACAGGACTTCCTTCACATCCTCTTTGCTGATGAGCAGAGGTTCGGGCACCTTGCTTTCCTTGTGCAGTTCAATCCGCTGGCAAATCTGATCATGCACCGTCTGCACCACGTCCAGGCTGCATTCATCTCCAAGGGAAGTGGTCAGCAGGGCCTCAAAGGATTTCTTCTGCTCCGCTGCCGGCTGGGGTACCGGGGTATTGAAGATTGCCTCAATCAAGGCATCCTGAGTGCCCTTGGTATCATGGGTATAGTACAGGGCATTGTAGATATTGGTGGAGCGATTGTCAAAGGCCGGGAACAAAAAGCCCAGGACCGGGGCGGAAACCATCTGATTCATGGCACCGTCATGGAACACCTTTTCCTCCGGAATGTAGTGCAGGTTGGCCTTGGTCTGCTTCACCGGGCAGATGCAGCACAGCAGGAAGCGGTAAACTTCCTCCGAACTGTCCTTCTGGAAACTGTCGTCCTTGGACTTAAAAGGCACGTCATAACTGTCACAGCCCAGCAGAATCAGATAATTTCCTTCCAGGACCACAGTATCGATGATTTTCTGGTAAAATTCCAGACGCTTTTCCTCGTCTTCCAGGCGGGACTCCCGCAGTGCCATCAGCAGCTTATGCTCCGGGCTATCGGCAACCTGGGAAGTCTTGAAGGTGATGTCAATCAAATTTTTACCCAGGGAACCGGACAGACTCCGGCGCAGCAGAGCAAAATATTTATCCGATTCATTTTCCGGCATCATGCCGACGGACTGTTTGAACTCGGAAATGATCTCCTTGTTGTCATTCACATAGCATCCATAGATGTGGGTAATATTGCTGCGGTCCCGGCGCAAATGCCGGCGGACTTCGCTGATTTCCTTATCAATCATGGTATAACCTCGCAGTTTCTTAAAAGTGCCAGTGCATTATACCACAATCACCAGCAAAAATCCAGTGGAAAACGCCGTGGCCACCCCACACAAAAAACCACGCCGCCTTGCGTTTTCCCAGGGCTGCGTGGTATGTAAGGTTTAACTCCAAAGACATTTCCAGTTCTGGATAAAATATTCCGTTCCAGAGTACACCGTAGTCAGCACAATCACTGCGATAACCACCCAATTGAGCACCTCGATGCCCGGAACTGCCATCATAATGCACAGTCCAACCATGGTGCTGGCGGTCTTGACCTTTCCGCTCCATCCGGCTGCAATGACATTGCCCTTCTGCACAGCAATCAGGCGCAGACCGGTAACGGCAAACTCCCGGGTCAGCACAATCATCAGTGCCCAGGCAGGAAACACGCCCCACTCACAGTACATGGCCATGGCCGCAATCACCAGCAGCTTGTCTGCCAGGGGGTCCAGGAACTTACCAAAATCCGTGGTCTGACCATAATGCCGGGCAATATAACCGTCGACAAAGTCTGTCAGGCTGGCAACCAGGAATACTGCCAGCGCCAGATACATCCACGGGCCGCTTTTGCCCCCGGAAAGATACATACATACCATATAGAATGGAATCAGGACCACTCGAATCAGTGTGATTTTTGATGCGGTTGTCACAGTGCTACCTCCTCTAATACATATCCGGACAAGTCTCCGTCGATACATCCGTCAATCTTTACGGTGACAAACATGCCTTCGCGCAGGGGTTCTTCCGAAGCAAGCCATACCCGGCCGTCAATATCCGGAGAATCCGCATAGGTTCGTCCATAGAACTGTTCCAGTTCTTCGTCATAACCATCTACCAGAACCTCCAGGGTTTTTCCCTGCATGGCGGCATTGTAGTCGTCCATAATTCCGGACTGGATCATCTCAATAGTCTGGGCACGCTGCTGGGCAACTTCGTTGTCCACAAATTCCATCTTCGCCGCCGGTGTTCCTTCTTCCGGAGAGAAGGCAAAAGCGCCCACCCGCTCCAGCCGCTGCTCCCGGAGGAAATCGCACAGCTCCTGGAACTCTGTCTCCCCTTCCCCGGGCAGGCCGGTAATCAGACTGGTGCGGATCACCAGACCGGGAATCCGGCTGCGCAGCTTAGCAAACAATTCCCGCAGGAACGGTCCGTCTCCTCTGCGATTCATCAATTTCAAGATCTTGCTGTTGCAGTGCTGGATGGGAATATCCAGATACTTCACAATCTTGGGCTCGGTTGCCATGACATCGATAAATTCATCATCAATTTCATCGGGATAGACATAATGCACCCGAATCCAGTGCAGTCCCTCAATTTCGCACAGCTTCCGCAGCAGTTCCGGCAGCAGGCGCTTATGACCCGGAAGGTCCGTACCGTAGCGGCTGGTATCCTGGGCCACCACAATCAGTTCTTTCACGCCGCTGTCTGCCAGCAGCCGGGCTTCATACAGCACATCATCCAACTGACGGCTGCGGTACTTGCCCCGCAGGTAGGGAATGATGCAGTATGCACACCGGTTATCGCAGCCTTCCGCAATTTTAATGAACGCATAATGCTCCGGAGTAGTGACGATACGTCCGGTTTCCTGCTCCGGTGCATCAATGGAGCCAAATTCCGAAACTTTTTGCTGATTCAGCAGCGCTTCGATAGCCGGGACAATCTCCGTATAGCTTCCCGTTCCCAAAATACCGTCCACTTCCGGCATTTCCGACAGGATTTCGTCCTGATACCGCTGGGACAGGCAGCCGGTGACCAGGATCTTTCCTACCTGGCCCTCTGCTTTCAGCGCGGCAGTTTGCAGAATATAGTCGATGGCCTCTGCCTTAGCAGAATCGATAAAGCCGCAGGTGTTGATGACCACTACGTCACTGCCCACAATGTCTTCTTTGACCGTGTGGCCCGCTTCCCGGACACGGTACATCATCCGTTCGCAGTCCACCTGGTTCTTGGCACAGCCAAGGGATATAAAACCAATATTTGCCATTTCTGTTACTCCTCCGGAAAATCCTCTGTATCAAAGGAAAGTCCATTCAATGCCTGTTTGATGCTGCCGTAGCTATGTCCTCGGCGCAGCAAGGCATCCACGGCTTTTTTGACTTGTTTGGGGTCTGCGGAATCTGTTATACGGGAACGGAGAAAGGATTGGATTTTTTCCATCTGATCCGGATAATCCGCCAGAACTTCTTCCCAATACTCTTTGGGAATCCGTTTCTCATACAGCGCCTGTTTTGCCCTGGCCAAGCCGTAGCCTTTGGAAATGCACGAATGCACTACCGTTTCCGCTGTGCTGCGATCATCAACCAGGTGCAGATCTTCCATCC
>USHP01000170.1 GCA_900554625.1 uncultured Eubacteriales bacterium
GTTCAGACCGGCAACCAGGCAGCCCTGGCCCATGCCGCCTTGCAGGAACTGGGCTACTCCTCTGCCGAAATCAGCCAGGCCCTGAAAGGCGCCGATCCCAACGCCAGCACGGAAGAACTGGTGCGTTATGCCCTGCGGGCCATGGTGATGAAGGGCTGAGAATCCTGCTTTGAATCATTCCCCACAGTGGAGGTTTTCACATGAGTCTTGAATTTTCCCAGCAGATGGAGCCGGCGCCCATTATTTCCCCTACCTTCGCCCCCCAGGATGCGGCAGAGATTGGGCTGCGCCCCAAGCTGCTCAGCGACTATACCGGTCAGGAGAAGGCCAAGGGAAATCTGTCGGTTTATATTGAAGCCGCCCGGCGGCGGGGAGAGCCTTTGGATCACACCCTGCTCTATGGCCCTCCCGGCTTGGGCAAAACCACCCTGGCCGGGGTCATTGCCAACGAAATGGGTGTCAACATCCGCATTACCTCCGGCCCGGCCATTGAAAAGCCCGGTGACCTGGCTGCCCTGCTGACCAACCTGAACCCCGGCGACATTCTCTTTATTGACGAAATCCACCGGCTGAACCGGGTGGTAGAGGAAATTCTCTACCCGGCCATGGAGGATTTTGCCATTGATATTATTGTAGGCAAAGGCCCCAGCGCCAACTCCATCCGGCTGGATCTGCCCAAGTTCACACTGGTAGGTGCCACCACCCGGGCGGGCCAGCTCTCCGCCCCCCTGCGGGACCGGTTCGGCGTGAATCTGCGGCTGGAACTGTACTCTGCCCAGGAACTGGCAAAAATCGTCACCCGCTCGGCAACCATTCTGGGCATGCCCATTGCTCCCGAGGGTGCCATGGAGATTGCCTCCCGAAGCCGGGGCACCCCCCGAATTGCCAACCGCTTCCTGCGCCGGGTCCGGGACTTTGCCCAGGTCATGGGTGACGGAACCATTACCAAGGAAGCAGCCGATTTGGCCCTGCAACGGCTGGAAGTGGACAAGCTGGGCCTTGACAACATCGACCGCCGGATGCTCACCGCCATTATCCAGAATTACGCCGGCGGCCCGGTGGGACTGGAAACCCTGGCTGCCACCATTGGCGAAGAATCGGTGACTCTGGAAGACGTGTACGAGCCTTATCTGATGCAGCTGGGCTTTCTCACCCGGACCCCCCGGGGCCGCTGCGTCACCCCTCTGGCCTACGAGCATCTGCACATTCCCTACGAAGGCCAGACCCAATTTGCCCTGTAAGGCGGCAGTGTTTCTCCCCCATATCCACCAAGCCCGAATCTGTACTTGTAAAGTTGCATAAACCTGGAAAAATCAGGGTATTTTTTTCATAAAGGATTGACAAATTCCTTAGCTTTGTGTATAATCCGGGTTGTGGCACATTTTGCCACCATATCAAATCGACCCTGCGTTATAACATTCATCCGGTGGGATTTCACGGGGCAACAACAAACCGAAGAGAGGTATTTTCCAATGTACGAAGACAAGACTTTAGTGTGCAAAGAGTGCGGCAACGAGTTCGTGTTCACCGCTGGTGAGCAGGAGTTCTACGCAGAGCGCGGCTTCCAGAACGAGCCCCAGCGCTGCAAGGCTTGCCGTGACGCTCGCAAGAACGCCACCCGTGGCCCCCGTGAGTTCTTCACCGCTACCTGTGCCCGTTGCGGCGGCGAGGCGAAGGTTCCCTTCCAGCCCAAGTCCGACCGTCCCGTGTTCTGCAGCGAGTGCTTCGCTCAGATGCGTGCCAACGGCTAATTTGTCAAGTCACAAGAACAGGACTGGCTTTGCCAGTCCTGTTTCTTTTTGGCATCAGGTTTACATAATATTATTTTACCTCGTTGCGAATCCGGTTTTCCATGTGGCCGGACTGGATCACCGGAGGCTTGGGATCTACCGCTTCCCAGGGAATGGACTTCTTTTCATCCTCTTTCACAGCTTCTCACCTCGGCATTAGTATGCGCCGCAGCGCCCATATGATACGTACAAGCCCAAGCTCTCCGGCAGGTTTCCAGCAATTGTAAACTTTTTTTGACCCTCTTGCAGATTTCCCTTTCCCGTGCTAGAATATCGCGTAGCGTGCTACATGTAGCGTGCTACATTTTATTTCGGAGGTGATCGCATTGCAACTGCATTACGGGCACATGGCCCGTCTGCTGCACTGGTGCATCGACCAATCCGCAACTTACGCTTTGGAAAAACTGGATTTGACCGCTGCTCAGGGGCGGATTATGGTCTTTCTCACCATGGCAAAAACACCCCCCTGTCCCCGGGATATCGAAAATCAGTTTCATCTGAGCCATCCCACCGTCTCGGGACTTCTGTCCCGGCTGGAGCAGAAAGGCTTCCTAGAGCTTCGCACCGACCCGGAGGATCGCCGGTGCAAGCGAATCTATCTGCTTGACAAGGGCTACCAGTGTCACGATCGGATGGAGCAGGCGATTCAGGAAATTGAAGCCAAAATGGTCCAGGGCTTCACTGCGCAAGAGCAGGAGCAGTTTTCCCAGCTTCTGCAGCGGGCCATACACAACATGGGCGGCAGCTTCCCATGTCAGCAAGAAAAGGAGGAAACCAACACATGATACGCAACCTGATTCCCAGTCTGCGGGAGTACAAATGGCCGGCGCTGATCAGCCCCCTGTGCATGATCGGCGAGGTTTACATGGAAGTCCAGATCCCTCTGGTCCTGGCCCAGATCGTTGACCTGGGTGTGGAAATGGGGGATATGGGCGCTGTGGTAAAATACGGAATGCTTCTGGTTCTGTATGCCCTGTTCTCCCTGCTGTTCGGCATTGCCTCGGCAGTGTCTGCTTCCTATGCCGCCACCGGTTTTTCCAAAAACCTGCGGCAGGATATGTTCTACAAGGTACAGACCTTCGACTTTTCCAACATTGATAAGTTCTCCAGTTCCAGTATCGTCACCCGTCTGACCTCGGACATCGCCAATATTCAGATGGCTTTCCAGATGATGATCCGTATGGCCATCCGGTGTCCCGTGATGCTGATTCTGGCAACCTATAACGCCTACTCCATCAGCCCCCGGCTGTGCCTGGTGTACTGCGTGGCGCTGCCTCTGCTGGGATTGGGTCTGTTTATCCTGATCCGGCTGGTATTCCCCATCTTTGACCGGGTGTTCAAGACTTACGACAAGCTGAACAACGTGGTCCAGGAAAACCTCCACGGCATCCGGGTCGTCAAGTCCTTCGTCCGAGAGGACAAGGAAATTGAGAAATTCTCCGATGTTTCCGGAGAAATCTACCGGGATTTCTGCAAAGCCGAGCGGATTATGGCCTTCAATAACCCCCTGATGCAGCTGGCAGTTTACTCCTGCGTGCTGACCATCTCCTACCTGGGTGCGAAAATGGTCATTCAGTCCGGCAACAGTGCCGCCATGGGTCTGACCACCGGCAACCTGACCTCCATGTTCACCTACACCACTCAGATCCTCACCGTACTGATGATGCTGTCCATGGTCTTCGTCATGATGACCCTGGCCCGGGCACCTCTGCGCCGTACCTCTGAAATCCTTCAGGAAACCCCGGATCTGCACAACCCGGAAAACCCTGTGACCACCGTTGCCGACGGCTCCATCGACTTTGATAACGTCAGCTTCCGGTACTCCAAGACCGCCAAGCGCAACTCTCTGGAAAATGTGAACCTGCACATCCGCTCCGGCATGACCGTGGGCATTCTGGGTGGTACCGGTTCTTCCAAGTCCACCATGGTGCAGCTGATTCCCCGTCTGTATGACGTCACCGAGGGCTGCCTGAAAGTCGGCGGTGTGGATGTACGCAATTATGACCTGGAAGTGCTCCGTGACAGTGTGGCCATGGTTCTGCAGAAGAACGTGCTGTTCTCCGGCACCATCAAGGACAATCTGCGCTGGGGCAATCCCAACGCCACCGACGAAGAGCTGATTCACGCTTGTCAGCTCTCCTGCGCCCATGAATTTATCACCGCTTTCCCCGACGGCTACGATCACCACATCGAGCAGGGCGGCACCAACGTCTCCGGTGGTCAGAAGCAGCGGCTGTGTATTGCCCGGGCTCTGCTGAAAAAGCCCAAGATTCTGATTCTGGACGACTCCACCTCCGCCGTGGATACCGCCACCGACGCCATGATCCGCAAGGCCTTCCGGGAGGAAATCCCCGGCACTACCAAGCTGATTATCGCCCAGCGGGTTGCCTCCGTCCAGGATGCAGACCTGATTGTGGTGATGGACGGCGGCCATATCTGTGCTGCCGGTACCCATGAGGAACTTCTCAAGACTTCCCCCATCTATCAGGAAGTCTACTATTCCCAGCAGAAAGGAGCGATGGAATAATGCCTCCCGTCAAAATGCGCGGCGACGGCCGCAAAGCCAAGAATCCCAAGCAGACCATTTCCCGTCTGCTGTCCTACCTCAGCCGGTATAAAAAGACCATGATCGTGGTGGTGGTGTGTATCATCCTCAGCGCCATCGCCCAGGCTGTCAGTGCCTCCTCCCTGGGCACTCTGGTGGACAATTATATTACCCCCATGCTGGCCCAGGAGAATCCGGACTATGCTCCGCTGATTCGCTTTTTGACCATGCTGGCCGGCATCTACCTGGTGGGCATTATCTCTGCCTTCCTGTATAACTTCCTGATGGTGCGCATCGGTCAGGGTACCCAGAAGGATATCCGTGACCAGATGTTCACCCACATGCAGACCCTGCCCATCCGCTACTTTGACACCCATCCCGCCGGCGACGTGATGAGCCGCTACACCAGCGATATTGAC
>USHP01000171.1 GCA_900554625.1 uncultured Eubacteriales bacterium
CCTCCCGGCATAAGCGCCATTAACTTGATACGCAGCTCTTTCAGAGTGCTTGTCCTGTGGCGCTGGACGGCGCTACGGGACATCCCAATGAGGTTGCCGATCTCGCCATCTGCCATTTCCAAAACACAGTGCAGGATCAAAATGCTTTGCTCCTGTTCCGGCAGGCTGGCAAAGGCGTCAGCCACAAGCTCATTGTCGATCAGCAGGTCATAGCCATGCGACGAAAAAACGTAGCTGTCGCTGGGGTAATGATCCACGGTGGAGAGCTTGTCCAATTCCTGCTGGGTCAGGGCTTCCAGATCTGCCCCTTGCTGATTCCGGGCGGCTTTCATGGCCTGGTGCCGGAACCAGATTTCGCACAGCTGGTTTTCTCCTTCCCGGATGACGGCGAAGGTGTGCTGGTATACCTGCTCCAGAAAATCCTCCTGTCCCAGTTCTAGGGCTGCGGCGCTGGCCAGGATCATCACCCGCTCATCCTGGGAAACGTTTTCCGGCAGGGAAGTATAAAGCTCCCACATTTCTTGGAATCGTCCTGCTTTTTGCAGCATGGCGAAATACTCCCGGGTGATGGGCACGGTATTTTCTTCTTCCAGGCGGAAGGCTTCGCCCATGGCCGCAAGGGCGGCCTGCTCCTGACCATCCCGCTCCAAAGCAAGAGCCAGGCAGCGCAGGGCAATGACCGTAGGCTGAATTTCGTTGGCCTTTTCCCACAGAGTCCGGGCAGCTTCGTCGTTTTCGTTCTCGAATTCCAGCACGCCCAGATAGATCCGTCCGGCGGGATTTTGCGGGTCCTGCTCAATGGCTTTCTGCAAGAGAACCCGCCAGGCCGGGTCTACCATCCAGGAGCGGGGCAACTGCCCCGGCAGGATGGGAGGCAGCTTTCGGCCTTCCAGCAGGGCAAGCCAAGGTTCTTCTTCCTTGGTCCCTTCCCGTTCAAACGTCAGCTGGGCAGGAATCCCAGGTTCCCGGCAGATTTCCCGGCGCATGGCTTCCAAAGCGCCCCAGCCATGGCCCTTGTGTAAAAGGGTGCCGCAGGGCACATCCGCCATGGCAGCATAGTCCTGGTGAAGCGCCTGAATCACCTGGGGCGGCAGCACCTGATCTGCCAGATGCTGAATTTGGGCGCAGGATTCCTGCCAGATGCCATCCCGAAGGGCGCTGGCATCGAAGCTGCCAAAGGCCTGGGTAAAGGAAATTTCCCTGTGGGCCGGTAAATCAGCGCCGTGGGACTGGGTGGGAGTCAGTCCGGCCTGAATCTCCACATAGGCGCCTTTTCCCGGTCCTGCCAGGTGATCCTGCCAGTTGCGGCCGCCGGAGTGCTGACCCCAGCAGAACATCTTCCGGGTTTTCAGGGGCTGGGTGGAGCGTTCCAGGAAGGAAACGCCCTGGGGATACACGGATGCTTCCCAGGGACTGGGGTCGTCACTGGTGTTCTGGAAGAAGTATTCGCTGGTATAGTCGAAGGCTTCCGGATAAGAAATGTCCACACCGGGCATTCTGGAAAGTGTGGGCATTACACCGTGACCATAGCCGTGGGGCTGGCCTTCGTTGACCAGGGATTTGGGGTCGATGTAGATGATGTTTTCATTTCCCGAGAAAATCCGCGCTCCCTGCTCCGGAACGGCAGTATTGGTCCACCAGTACAGAGGCTGGGGGTGATTGCCGTCATTGATGATCCGGATATGGGCGTACAGGAAGGAAGAACCCTCCGGCAGGTGAAAATCAATCTGCCAGAACAGCCCTGTGGTTCGCACATAGTCGTACATCCGCAGGAAGGTTTCTCCCTTTGCCTGACATTTTGCAAAGTAAACATCGTCGCAGGTATGGTAAGCATGACCCAGCTGCCCCACGTTCCACTCTATACCGCCGGAAAACCAGGCGTTGCGGATGGCCAGATTTGCAGGCTGAAAGACCGGATTTTTGAACAGCAGTTCCTGGCTGTGCTCCTTGCTGTAAAGGGAATACAGCCGGCCGCCGAACTGGGGAAGAAACTCTGCCCGCAATTTGCCGTTTTCCATAACGATGGCAGGATATTGCCTCATGCTGCGCTGCCGGGTGTAGCGGTCCTGCATTCCGTAGGGAAGTACCCGGAATCCTCCGTGCTTTCCCAGACCGTCCAGTTCCTGCCGGGACAGGGTACCGTTGCTGGCAATGTCCAGGTCGTGCTGCCTGGAGCGGAACATGGGCAGGGGATTTTCTTCCATCAGCGGCGCTCCCGGTATTTCCAATAGGGAAGGGGTAATCTCCATTTTCCAATCCTCCTGAAGGTAACATAGGATTATCATACTCCAAAACAGAAAAAACGCAATGAGAAATATCAAGAAAAAACGCCCCTTGCGCAATGGCCCCTCCGGTACTATAATGGTGAAAAATCACAATAGGAGAATGATGATGGCAAAAAAACGGATAGCGGTGGTTCCGCTGTGGGATGAAGAAAAAAACAGCATCTGGATGCTCCCCAATTACCTGGACAGCATCCGGGAATCCGGCGGTGTGGGGCTGGTTCTGCCCCTGCATGTGCAGCCGGAAGATGCGGCTCAAATTCTGGACATGTGCGACGGCCTGCTGATTACCGGCGGGCATGACGTATCCCCTTCTATGTATGGGGAAGAGAAAAAGGACACCTGCGGCGTTCTGTGCCCGGAGCGGGATGTGCTGGAGCAGGCGCTGTATCGCCGGGCAGTGGAGCAGGACAAGGCAGTGCTGGGCATCTGCCGGGGTATTCAGACGGTGAATGTACTGGAAGGCGGCACACTGTATCAGGACTTGCCTACCGAGGTCCCCGGCAATGTGGGCCATCATGGGAACCCTCCCTATGACCAGGTGGTGCATGAGGTGATTTTGACCTCCCAGCTGCGCCGGCTGCTGGGAAATGAGCGACTGGGGGTCAACAGCTACCATCACCAGGCAATCAAGAAACTGGGAGAAAACCTGGAAATCATGGCTCAGTCTGAGGACGGCATGGTGGAAGCGGTGCGGCATAAGCACCGGCGCTTCATCTGGGCCGTTCAGTGGCACCCGGAATTTCTCTTCTGGTCGGATGCCAACAGCCGGAAGATCTTTAAGGAATTTGTGGACAACTGCTGAAGAAAGATGCTCCTAGAAAACAAATATGCAGCGCCGGAAAGGAAAAATTTACGGCGCTGCGTTTTCTTTTAAGGTTGAATGGTAATTTTATCCACGGACAGGGAAGAACCGTCCACAGTGAGGATCGCCATGGTGATTTCCTGGTCAAAGCGCCGCTTGCCGCAGCTGCCGGGATTCAGCCAGAGCCTGCCCTCCAGTTCCTGGGCAAAATACTTGTGGGAGTGGCCGAAGATGACCGCATCGATACCGGTCAGGTCGCCCGGTACCTGCTTTTTGTTGTGTACCAGGAAAAACCGGCACTGCTCGATTTGAAAGGTCAGGGTAATGGGAAGGTGTTCCGCCCACTCTTTATCGTTGTTGCCCCGCACCACATAGACCGGGGCGATTTTCTCCAGCTGCTCCAGAATTTCCGGCTTGTTGATATCCCCGCCGTGGATAATGGCATCACAGCCGGACAGGGAAGACAGCACCTCCGGCCGGAGCAGTCCATGGGTATCGGAGAGGACGCCAATTCGTTTCGCCATGGTTTTCCTCCCTTAACCGCAGACAATCGCCACTTTGATTACCCCATCTTGTTTGTTTTCAAACAGTTGGTAAGCTGCGGCAATGTCTTTCAGCGCATAGGTGTGGGTGATGAGGGGGGTGGTGTCCAGTTTTCCCTGGGCAATGAGCTGGAGCGTATCCTGACAGTTGCAGCCGTCCACACCGCCGGTTTTGAAGGTCAGGTTCTTGCCGTACATATCCGGCAGGGGCAGAACCTGAGGGCCGTCGTAGAGGGCCACCACCGTAACGATGGCGTTGGGCCGGGCGCACTGCCAGGCCATGGAGAAACTGCTGTCGCTGCCTGCCACTTCCAGCACCACGTCTGCTCCGCCGTGGTCGCTGTTCTCCAGCACAAAGTCCCGGAGGCCTTCCGGCGGGGCGGTGAGTACACCAGGGTAGTGCCGGCGGACAAAGGCCAGACGGCTTGCATCCGCGTCACAGACGATGATCCGTTTGGGGCTGTGAAGCTGTACGCACTGGAGCGTGCACAGACCGGTGGGCCCGGCGCCGATAATCAGCACCGTGTCCTCAGACTGAATTTCGGAGATCTGGGCCGCCCAGTAGCCGGTGGCCAGCACATCTCCCACCAGCAACGCCTGCAAATTGGTGACGGAATCAGGAATTTTGTTCAATCCCTGATCGGCATAGGGCACCCGGACAAATTCTGCCTGCCCGCCGTCAATCCGGCAGCCCAGTGCCCAGCCGCCGTTGGGGTCGGTGCAGTTGTTTACCCAGCCGTGACGGCAGAAGAAGCACTCTCCGCAGAAGGTTTCCACATTTACCGTCACCCGGTCGCCGGGCTTGACGGTGGTAACGGCGGAGCCCACCTGCTCCACGATGCCCACCATTTCGTGACCCACGGTAATTCCCGGAACAGCCCGGGGGACGCTGCCGTGCTTGATGTGCAGATCACTGGTGCAGATGCTGGCCAAGGTCACCTTTACAATGGCGTCCCGCTCGTGCTGCAGCACCGGCTTTGGTTTTTCCATCAGGGCAAACGTCCCCTTTGAAACATAGGTATAGGTCAGCATGCTTTTTACCTCCATGCGCTTTGATCTTTCCGAACGGAGTATACCGCAAAAGTCAGCCGCTCACCCGGCTCACAGGATATAGTT
>USHP01000172.1 GCA_900554625.1 uncultured Eubacteriales bacterium
GATGCTGGCCTTCTGCCGCACATACAGATACAGGTCATGGCCCAGGATTTCTCCCCCGGCCTGCTGGGACAGCATCTGCTCCAGCTTTCCGGCAGCTTCCTTGGTTCCGGCCAGCGGCAGCATGTCCACTGCCGGATTCCACTTATATCCTTCATTGACCTGGCGGTTCATATGAATGGCCAGGTTGGGAATCAGCAGCAGGTCCTTGTCAATATCCACCAGCTTGGTCTGAACCCCATCCTGGGTCTCCACCACCACCCGTCCTGCGATGGACAAGGGTCGATCCAGCCAGGTGTGCATCAGCATGCCGCCGTAGCGTTCCACCGCCACCCGGGTGCTGGCTCCTGCCAGTTCAAAATGCTCCTTGACCTTGAAGGTGGGCCGGTCACTGTGGCTGGCGCTCATGAAAAAGCCCGTGGGTTCCTGCTGCGGAATCCGGAAAGCAATCACCGCTGTGCCGCCCCGGGTCAGATAGTATTTGCCCCCGGGTACCAAATCCCACTGGGCCACCTCAGCAAGCCGGGTGTATCCTTGCTGGGAAAGCTGCCGGCAAATGGCACTCTGGGCATGATAAACGCTGTGGGCCTCATCCAGGAAGCCCTTCAGCGCCTCGATTCTCTTATCCATAACACATATCCTCCTGTGTCGTAAGTTCTCAGGGCTATTTTACACGCCCCGCAGCCTGGCGTCAACCGCTCCATCCGGCCCCTGATTTTGTCGAATTTTGTCGAAAAGTTTTATTTTTCATTGTCATATGATGCAAAACGTCGATTTTTGACGAGCGATTATTTAGAAATTACCTTGCAAATCGCCGCACTTCATGCTATCCTTTATTTGTCGCACACGGGTTTTTCCGTGGCAAGGGGAGAATTTTACATGTTAGGAGAGGATCGTATGGAACACACAACAACCGTATTTATCGCGGACAGTGCGGAGGACTTTTGTTCCGGTCTTACAGCCGCACTGCAGCGTGCCGATGGGTTTCAGGTAGTGGGAACCGCCAACGACGGGGAATTGGCGATTCGCATGATTGAAGAGCAGAAACCGGATGTACTGGTACTGGATCTGATGCTTGCCAAGAAGGATGGCATCAGCGTCCTGAAAAGCATCGCCGGCATGGAACGCAAACTGATTACATTGGCTACCTCTGCATTTGTCACGGAATATGTATCTTCGGCGGCAGCCAATCTGGGGGTTCGGTATCTGATGCTGAAACCCTGCGATATGACCGCTCTGGTAGAACGGCTGGAGGAGATCCGCGGTGGGGAGAGCCTGCGGTATCCGGAAAAGCGCCGGGCGGACAAAACCAGCATTGAATCCATGGTCACCGGAATCATCCACGAAATTGGCGTTCCCGCCCACATAAAAGGCTATCAGTATCTGCGCGAAGCCATTATCATTGCCGTCAACGACATGGACGTAATCAATGCCATCACCAAAGTACTCTACCCTCAGGTAGCCAAGACCTTCCAGACCACCCCCAGCCGGGTAGAGCGGGCCATCCGCCACGCCATCGAAGTGGCCTGGGACCGGGGCGACCTGGATACGCTGCAGCGCTTCTTCGGCTACACCGTATCCAACACCAAAGGAAAGCCCACCAATTCCGAATTCATTGCCCTGATTGCGGACAAGCTCCAGCTGCAGCTGAAAAGCGCCGAGGCTGCCCAGTTTTAGATATGCAAAAATACTCCCGGTTGATTCACACGATCAACCGGGAGTTTTCATTGTTAATCAGAAATCGCTGGCGTCCAGATAGGTCTGCCGCCGCAGCAGGGCTTTGGCACACTTGTGGCAGGTGTAATCCTGGGTGAGCATCTGGGGGGCGATCTTCTCCGGCTCGCCGCAGCGGGCGCAGACGGGGATGTTGGTAATCTTGTACTCAAAAATCCAGTAGCCGGAACCGGCGCTGGTAATGCTCTCCCAGGTGTGCCGGTCTTCCTTGTGGGAGGCGATCCGGCCGTAGTTATAGATATTGGAGTCGCGAACCTGAATGGTGCCGTCCTCGTTTACCTTCTCCAGGACAATGTAATGTCCGCCCTTGGTCCAGTAGCCCTTGTGCTGAATGGAAATGACGATATGGCCTTCGTCCAGAGCCTGCTTGGCTACCGTGGGCTCATAGGTTTTTTCCTTCAGGTAGAAGCCCAGTACCGGCGGCTCGTTGACGAAGATCATGCCGTCGGTTCCGTTGCTGAAGCTGTAGTGGCCGTAACGGGCGCACATTTCCGGGGGTGTCCATTCTTCGTCCGCCAGATAGCTTGCCAGCATGGCCATGGAGGTAATACCGCAGCCGTTGGTGGAAAGCTTGAATCCGCCAAACATGGTTCCGGCGTAATCCTGCTGCAGATACAGCGGCACTTCCGGGAACCGCTCATGGGCAACATCGGGATAGAGTACATCCCCGGTGCCCACGCTGCTTTCTGCCTCCGGCAGAACGATGGCGCTGTAGTCCACATCCATGGGGTGATTCGTCCGGGCGCCTGCCAGGATGTCGTTCTGCATCTGGCTCTTTAAGTCCTGCTCCGCCTGGGCATACCAGATGTCGGTGCTGCCGGTAAAGTACAGGATATGACAGCCATACTCCGTGCGGATGATGGTGGTATCCCCCGGCTGACGTGCCGGGTCAAAGCACCAGCTGTCCAGCTCCGGGATCAGCTGACCCTGCTGAAGCCCGTGATATGCACCGCCATCCAGAGCCGTGCCGGTATCCTGGGAGTTTTTGTTGGCCAGTTCTGCAAAGGTTGCTTCTGTTTCCTTGGTTTTGTCCTTCCAGTAGGTCAGCAGCTCCTCTGCCTTGGCCTGACATGCCTGCCAGGCTTCCTCGGAGCAGCTTACCTTGCCGTCGGCGGCAATGGTCACCGGCTGGGTCGGTTGGGTCGGCTCCGTGGTGGCGGCAGTGGGCTGGGTTGCCTCTTCTTCCGTCTCCTGCCCCGGCACCAGCAGCAGATGGTGGATGTCCACATATTTTCCGCTGTCTCTGGTAATGCCTTGAGACTGGTAAGCGCTTTCCTGCTGGGCAAAGTAGCTTTCCACTTCCTCTTGAGTGGGGGCCAGATCATAGCTCAGGGAAGTCATGTACATGTAGCCGTAGTTATACAGCCAGGCAAAATCCTGCACGTTCTGCAGCGTGGTGCCGAAGGCCTTCTGGGCCATCTCTTCGGCACTGGCATAGCCCTTCTCCTGGGCCAGGGTTTCCAGGGTCTGAGGAAGATTATCCAGATACTCCTGGTGCATGGTGTTGAGCCGGAAGGTGTCGCTGTAGCCGTAGAGGAATTTGGTTGCCGGAATATCCGTCAAATAGATCTCATAGTTCTTCAGGTTGGGCTTATAGGCCTCTTCCTTGGGCAGTCCCTTTTCCTCCGCCTCCAGCGCCATGGCCTGGGCGGTATACCAGGAATTCAGGGCCCGCTTCAGGAAATACTGCTGCCAGCTGGCCACGCTGGAATCCACCGTGCACACCTGGGTATCCAGGGGCGCATCAAAATCCGGAGCCTCCTGCCGGTTTTCGCTGCGATACTGGGAAACCTCTGCCCAGTAATAGGCGCTGAGCAGGCCGTTGGTCAGCTGCTTCTCTCCTACGGTAGCCACTACCGCATCGACGTTTCCCTGCCCTGTATAGGTTCCCTTGCAGGTTACATCCTCAGGATTTCCATCCGGAGGTGTAGTAGCCGGCGGCGCCGTTTCCACCGGCGCTGTGGTCTGAGCCACCGTCTGTTCCTGTCCGGCAGGCGCTGCCGTCTGCACATCCTGTTTCTTTCCGCAGCCCGACAACACCAGCACCAGCGCCAGTACCAGGGCAGCCCATCGTTTTGTCATACCGTGGTCTTCCTTTTCTATTCGTAAAATTTTTTGTTTAGTTTACCATATTATCCCGATTTTTTCAAGACTTGCCCCAAAGCGTCTTCTTTAAGATTCCATAAAGTCCGGGGCTTTTTTCCCTTTTCCCGCTTGCAATTCCCGATTTTCTGGGGTATAATCCCAGTGAAATTACCAAATACAGGAGGAACCCCATGGAAAACGAAAATCAGCTTCCTGAGGAAGAAGTCAGCATTCTGACCCTCACCGACGAAAACGGTCAGGATACCAACTTTGAATATCTGGACTGCATGACCTACCAGGACAAGGAATACCTGGTACTGATGCCCACCGAGGACGAGTCCGGCGAGATCGTCATTCTGGAAGTAGAACCCGTTGACGAGGAGAACGAGAACTACCTGGCTGTGGAGGATGAAGCCATTCTGGATGCCGTCTACGGCCTGTTCAAGGAAAAGTACAAAGACGTGCTGACCTTCGAGGAATAAGCATATGTCCCCCGAAACACTGAACGAACTGTGTTCCGGGGGACTTTTTTGTTTATTCCTGATACATAGGAGTGGTCAGATATCGCTCACCGGAGTCCGGCAGCAGCACCACAATGGTCTTGCCTTTGTTTTCTTCCCGCTGAGACAGCATAAACGCTGCGTGCAGAGCCGCGCCGCCGGAAATTCCTGCCAGTATTCCTTCTTCCCTGCCCAGCTGACGGCCTGCCTGATAAGCATCCTCCGTGGCAACGGTAATCACTTCATCCACAACGGTTCTGTCCAAAATCTCCGGCACAAATCCCGCGCCAATGCCCTGGATGCCGTGGGGGCCGCTGCGGCCCTGGGTCAGAACCGGAGAGTCCGCCGGTTCCACACCGATGATTTTCACGTTGGGATTTTTCTCCTTCAGATAGCGCCCCACACCGGTGAT
>USHP01000173.1 GCA_900554625.1 uncultured Eubacteriales bacterium
ATCCATGGGCGCAGAGGTGACCGTTGCAGCCCGGAAAGAATCCGACCGGGCCATGCTGGAAGCTCTGGGATACCGGACATTGGATATCCCGGAAATACCCCAAGTGCTGGGACAATTCGGTGTGATCTACAACACGGTTCCCCAAAAGATGCTGACACAAGACCAGCTATCGCCCTATCCCAAGTGCCTGAAGATTGATCTGGCCTCCCAAACAGGGCTGGAAGAGGAGAACGTAGTGATCGCTCGAGGCCTGCCTGGTCTGTATGCACCGGAATCATCCGGCAGATTGATCGCTAAAACCATATTAAGACTTACCGGGAGGTAATCGTATGAATGTGGGATTTGCCATGTGCGGTTCCTTTTGTACATACAGCAAAGTGTTCCCAGTTATGGAGCAGCTGAGTCAGCACCATCATGTAATTCCCATTTTTTCCGAAGCATCCTGCCAGGTAGACAGCCGCTTTGGTACAGCCCAGGAGCATCTTGCCCGGGCGGAGGAAATCTGCGGCAGTGCGCCCCTGTGTACCATTGACCAGGTAGAACCCATCGGCCCCAAGAAGCTGCTGGACATTTTGGTGATTGCGCCCTGCACCGGAAATACCCTGGCGAAACTGGCACACGGCATTGCTGATGGCCCGGTGACCATGGCGGCGAAAAGCCATCTGCGCAACGGCCGCCCCATACTGCTGGCGGTTTCCTCCAACGATGCGCTGGCGGCAGCAGCGGAAAATATTGGAAGGCTCATGGGGCGCAAGCACTACTATTTTGTCCCCTTTGGTCAGGACGATTGCCTTGGAAAACCCACCAGCATGGTGGCGGATTTTACCATGATTCCCAAGGCGCTGGAAGAAGCCCTGCAAGGGCGGCAGATTCAGCCGATCCTGCTGCGGGGTTAAAAAAACGGAGTTCTCCTAAAATTGGAGAACTCCGTTTTTACATGCAATCTCTTAACCAATTCGGCGGGCGCCGTAGTAATGCTCTGCCCAATAGCCGCTGGTCAGATCGGAATAGGAAACCGTGGAGCGGGAATTGGGGGAGTGGATAAACTGTCCGCCGCCTGCGTAGATACCAACGTGACTAATGCCGCTTCCCACAGTACCGGCAAAGAATACAATGTCGCCGGGCTGCAATTCGGACTTACTCACGGAAGTACCTTGCTTGTACTGATCCGCAGGTGTGCGGTAGGGAGAATAGCCAAGCTGCTTAAGTACATAGTACACAAGGCCCGAGCAGTCAAATCCGCTGGGACTTGCACCGCCGTTGACATAGCGCACACCCAGATATTTCTGGGCTTCTGCCAGAATATCCGCTCCAGTGAAGGAGCCGCTATTGCTGGAGGTGTTATTTTCTGCATTCCCGCTGACAGCGCTGCCGCTGGGGGCAACACCGGTGGACTTGCCTCTGCGGAAGAATTTTGGGGTGTTGGGAGAAGCCTGGTTTTCGTAGGGATACTCGGTCAGCTTCAGAAAATCGCTGCGGATGTAGCAGGTGACACCATTGTAAATCACCTTATACCAGCCTTCGTTCAGGCCCAGAATGTAGCAGCGGTCTCCTTTGCCGGATATAGCGGCAACCTTATAAGAGGTAGACGGGCCGGTGCGAAGATTGACGCCGTCGCCTGTGATTTCTCCGTATCCCAGTTCTGCGTTTTCTTTGGTAAGTACATCCAGGTAGTCTTCATGCATGTAGCCTTTCTGGAGATTGTAGTTGACTTTATACCACTGGCCGGTTTTGCTGATGACCACGACACAGTCGTTCCGGGGAGCTGTGGCGATGGTAGAAGCGTTGGTGTCCGGTGCGGAGCGAAGCCGCAGGGAAGAGGCATTCACAAAACCAATGCCGTACATCAGATCTTCCGCTGCGGCGGCAGGGACGATCACAGTACCAACTGACAAAATCAGTGCCAGTATCAGGGTAAAAAGTCGATGGGTGCGTTTCATACTTTGTCCTCCGTCTTTGTTAGAGACTGCGGCTATTGCTCACAGTCCCTGAAAAAGCGGCAGGCTTATTTGCCTGCCAGCGCGCGTTCCAGCCAGACACAGCCCACATCCAGGGCGGTGTAGAGGCCGTCTTTTTCACTTTTCTTTACGATGCGGGACCGGCTCTTGGCAGCGGGATCAGTCAGCTGCAGCTGCACGGAAACCCGGGTTGCAATGTCCATATCGCCCTGCTTTTTGGTCTCCAGAATCTGAAGCATAACGATGTGGCTGTCGGCCATGGAACCGTAGTAAACAAAATTGTCTTTGCGCATAAGGGGACGGCCCTTATACATCAAAACTGCATTTTCGTCAGCCATGAGAGATACCTCCTGCAAAAATGTAATCAGATTGTAACATATTGTTACGCTCTTGTCAAGAAGAAATGTTTCGAAAACCCGAGAAACCTGAAGGTTTACGTAACATTATGGGAATAAATGGTAAGAAACAGGCAAGACGGAGGGGAAAGTATGAACTTTTCAAGCTGCGTGGCACCGTACATTTTTGGGTGCCGGAAAGAGAGGTGTGCTATAAAACAAGAGGCTTTTGCCCATCGCAAAAGCCTCTTGCAGCTTGTAAGAAAGCCTGATGGCCTACGGTTAATTCCGCTGGAACAGATACTCCTGTACCAGAACCTGCATCAGCTCGTCCCGGTCGATCTTGCAGATCATGCTGCGGGCGCTGTTGTAGTTGGTGATATAGGTGGGATCTTCCGTCAGCAGATAGCCCACAATCTGGTTAATGGGATTGTAGCCCTTCTCCGTCAGGGCCTCATACACGCTCCGGAGAATGCGCCGCATATTCTCTTTGTCGTCGCAGGCAACCGTGAATTTCTGTGTGTTCATATCCGTCATGTTTTCAGCCTCCTCAGAAGTAGGATGTGGTCATTATAACCGAATTTTACACCACTGTAAAGTCCTAACTACGGATTTATTTGTGAAGTTTTCTTAACCAAGCGGTTTTTTAGCAGAGAAGGGAGTTTACCGCAAAACGGCGTTCAGCTTCTCTTTCAGAGCAGCCAGGACTTTATTCACCACAGTCTCAGAATCGGTGTCCGTCAGGGTGCGGTCATCGGCCCGCAGTTCCAGAGAGAAGGCCATGCTCTTCTTGCCTTCGGGAACGCCGGTGCCACGGTAGATGTCGAACAGCTTTACACCCCGCAGCAGCTTTCCGGCAGCGGCGGTGATGACATCCTCAGCCTGAGCTACAGTCACCGCTTCGTCGCAGACCAACGCCAGATCCCGGGATACGCTGGGATACTTGGGCAGCGGGGTGTAGGTGGCATCGGGCAGCAGGAAGGTCATCAGCTTGGTGAAGTTGATTTCCGCGCAGTAGACATCGGCGTCGATACCGTAGTTCTTGGCAACCAGAGGATGCACCTGACCCAGTACGCCCACTTCCACGCCGTCGATGCTGACGGTGGCGCAGCGGCCGGGATGATAGCTGGGGTTGTTCTTCTGGGCGGTGTAGCTGGCCTTCTTCAGCCGCAGACCGGCGAAGATGGCTTCCAGTTCGCCCTTCAGGGTGAAGAAGGTTTCGTTTGCACCGTAAGTGCCCAGCAGCAGCATCTTCGGTTCTTCCGGCAGGGGCTGACCCTCTACAGGCAGGTAAATCTTTGCCAGCTCGTAGAGCTTGACCGCCTTGTTGTGGTAAGCGTTGTTCCGGGAGAGAATATCCATCATGGAAGGCAGGGCAATGGTACGCATAATGGAGGTGTCTTCGCCCAGAGGATTCTGAATCCGCATAGCATTGCGCAGGGGAGAGTCTTCCGGCAGTCGAATCTGGTCAAAGATCGTGGGGGAGACGAAGGAGTAAGTGATGATTTCGCTGTAGCCCATGCCACGGCACAGAGTACCAGCCTTGGCTTCCAGCTTCATTTCCTTGGTGTAGCCGCCCTGAGTAGAGGTCTTGAAAGCGGTGGTGGGGATTTCGTTGTAGCCGTAGGAGCGGCCCACTTCCTCTGCAATGTCCGCCATCCGCACCAGGTCGGGACGGAAAGAGGGAACCAGAATCTGATCGCCTTCCACGGGGATTTCCAGCAGATTCAGGTACTTGACCATATCCTCTTTGGAAATATTGGTGCCCAGCAGACGGTTGATCTTGTCGCATTCCAGAGGCAGCGTTCTGGTTTCGGGAACGTAGTTGATAACATCGATGGTGCCTTCCAGCACATCGCCGCACTGGAGCAGCTCTACCAGTTCGCAGGCCCGCTGCACAGCGGGAATGGTCATCATGGGGTCCAGGCTCTTTTCGAACTTACCGGAAGCTTCGGTACGCATACCCAGCGCCAGAGCGGTCTGACGGATGGAGGTTCCGTTGAAGTTGGCGGATTCAAAGACCACCATGGTGGTGTTGTCCAGAATTTCGGAGTTTTCGCCGCCCATGATACCAGCGATGCCGACTTCTTTTTCCGCGTCACAGATCATCAGAACCTGATTGTCCAGCTTGCGGATCTGACCATCCAGCGTCTCGAACTCATCTCCGTCCTTTGCACGGCGGACGATGATCTTATGTCCTGCGATCGTGTCCAGATCATATGCATGCATCGGCTGTCCGTACTCTGCCATAACGTAGTTCGTGATGTCTACCAGGTTATTGATTGGCCGGATACCTGCTGCAGCCAGACGTCTCTGCATCCACTTCGGGCTCGGAGCGATTTTGATATTTTTGCAGACCCTTGCGCAGTAACGGGTGCACAGATCGGTATCCTGTACTTCTACGTCCACATAATCGTGTACATTC
>USHP01000174.1 GCA_900554625.1 uncultured Eubacteriales bacterium
CTTTCCGGCGGTCAGCAGCAGCGGGTAGCTATTGCCCGGGCTCTGGTGAACCGTCCCAAGGTGCTGCTGCTGGACGAGCCTCTTGCGGCGCTGGACCTGCGTCTGCGCAAGGATATGCAGAACGAGCTGAAACGCATCCAGCAGGCCACCGGCATTACCTTCATCTACGTCACCCACGATCAGGAAGAAGCCCTTTCCATGTCCGATACCGTGGTGGTTATGGACAAAGGCCGGATTCAGCAGATCGGCAGACCTGAGGATATCTATAACGAGCCGAAAAACGCATTCGTTGCGGACTTCATCGGCGAAAGTAACATTCTCGACGGCGTCATGCTGCAAGATTACAAAGTCCGGTTCTTCGGCCGGGTTTTTGACTGTGTGGACAAGGGCTTTGCCCCCAACGAAAACGTGGACGTGGTCATCCGCCCGGAGGATATCGACATTGTTCCTCCTGAGCAGGGCCATCTGGTGGGCACCGTTACCAGTGTGACCTTCAAGGGTCTGAATTATGATATCATTGTAGAGTTCAAGGGATTCAAGTGGCTGATTCAGACCACCGACTACCACGGCGTAGGCTCGGTCATCGGCATCCGGTTGAACCCGGAGGACATTCACATCATGCACAAGAGCGAATACTCCGGCATGTTTGGCGACTACAGCTCCTACTCTGCCGAGTATGACGAGCTGACGGAGGATGCTGCGGATGAAGAAGCGGAATAATGCGGTTTTGCTCAGCACCCCCTACCTGCTGTGGATGGTGGCCTTCACCTTGATTCCTCTGTGCGTGGTAGGTTACTATGCCCTGACCGATCCGGCAACGGGAGCCTTCTCCTTCCGGAATCTGAAAGAGTTGGGGATGTATCTGCCGGTGCTGTGGCAGTCCATTGTCTACTCTCTGGCCTCTGCGGTAATCTGCCTGCTGCTGGGCTACCCCGTGGCCTACTGCATCGCCCAATGCCGTCCCGCCACCCAGAAATTCCTGTACATGCTGGTGATGCTGCCCATGTGCATGAGCTTCCTGCTGCGCACCCTGGCTTGGGTGGGCCTGCTGCAGGACACCGGCATTATCAACAGTCTGCTGGCCCGCATCGGCATCGGGCCGCTGATAATGATCCGGACTCCCGGAGCGGTGATTCTGGGTATGGTCTACAACTACCTGCCCTACATGATCCTGCCCCTGTATGCTACCATCGTCAAGATTGACCACCGTCTGATTGAAGCGGCGGAAGATCTGGGCTGCAACGGCATCCAGGTCTTTGGCCGCGTGGTGCTGCCTCTGTCCGTTCCCGGTATTCTGTCCGGCATGACCATGGTATTCGTCCCCTCTGTTTCCACCTTCTATATCTCCCAGAAGCTGGGCGGCACCGATACGGTGCTCATCGGCGACGTAATCGAGCGTCAGTTCAAGCAGGGCAACAACCCCAATCTGGGCGCCGCTCTGAGCTTGGTGCTGATGCTGCTGGTATTTGTCTGCACCGGCATTATGAACCGCTTCGGCGGTGACAGTGAGGAAGGAGGCGTGATTGTATGAAGCGGACAAACCGTATCCTGACCACCCTGATTTTCATTTTCCTGTATATTCCCATGGTGGTGCTGATCGTAGCCTCCTTCAATACCGGCAAGGACATCACTCAGTTTGAAAGCTTCACCTTCAAGCAGTACGCCCGGCTGTTCCAGGACAGCAGCCTTCTGCAGCTGCTGGGCAACTCCCTGATCGTGTCCATTCTGGCAAGTTTCTGCGCCACCATCTTCGGTACCGTGGCTGCCCTGGGCATTCACAATCTCAACCCCAAGATGCGCAAAGCTGCCATGACCCTGACAAACATCCCCATGACCAACCCGGACATCGTCACCGGCGTTTCTCTGTCGCTGCTGTTTGTCTTTGTGGGTACCCGGATGCTGGGCCAGCGCAACAGCCTGACCTTCTGGACGCTGCTGATTGCCCACATCACCTTCAACCTGCCCTATGTCATCCTCAACGTGATGCCCAAGCTCAAGCAGATGGACAAGTCCCTGACCGACGCCGCCATGGACTTAGGCTGCACTCCGGTGCAGGCATTTTTCCGGGTGACACTGCATGAAATTATGCCGGGTATTGTTTCCGGCGCCATCATGGCCTTCACCATGAGTCTGGATGACTTCGTCATCAGCTACTTTGTCAGTGGTCTGGACTTCGTGACGCTGCCGGTGGAGATCTACTCCTACACCAAAAAGCCCCTCCAGCCCAAGATTTATGCCATGTTTACCCTGCTGTTCCTGTTGATTCTGGTACTGATGATCGCCATGAATCTGATTCAGGTTTATGGTGACCGGAAGAAAACCCAATCCCGGACTGCGGGTATCTAATGAGGAGGTAAGATTGAAAATGAAAAAAATTCTTTCCCTTGCCCTGGCAGTTTGCCTGGTGCTGAGCTGCGCAGCCATGCTCACCGGCTGCGGCGGCGGTGAGAAGAAAACCACCCTGTACGTTTACAACTGGGGTCAGTACATTGCCGAAGGCGATGACGACTCTCTGGATGTAATCGCTGCTTTTGAGGAGGCCTATCCCAACATCGAAGTGCGCTACTCCACCTATGACTCCAACGAGATCATGTACTCCAAGCTGGCCAACGGCGGCATTACTGTGGACGTGATCATTCCCTCCGACTACATGATCGGACGGATGCGTCAGGAGGGCATGCTGGAAGAGCTGAACTTCGACAACATCCCCAACTATCAGTATATCGACGAGTCTTTCCGCAACACGTCCTATGACCCGGAGAACAAGTACTCCGTCCCCTACACCTGGGGCACCGTGGGCATCATCTACAACACCAAGTATGTGGACGAAGCCGACGTCACCGGCTGGGAACTGCTGTGGAACGAGAAGTACGCCGGCAAGATCCTGATGTTCGACAACTCCCGGGATGCCTTCGCCATTGCCCAGTACCTGCTGGGCTACGACATCAACACCACTGACGAAGCCGAACTTCGGGAGTGCGCCGACAAGCTGGCAGAGCAGAAGCCCGTGGTGCAGCAGTACGTCATGGATCAGATTTTCGACGCCATGGAAAATGAGGAAGCCTGGATTGCTCCTTACTACGCAGGCGACTACCTGACCATGGTGGAAGAGAACCCCGACCTGGCCTTCTATCAGCCCCAGGAGCAGGGCTTCAACATGTTCATTGACGCCATGTGTATCCCCACCTGCTGCCAGGAGAAGGAAGCTGCCGAGCTGTTCATCAACTTCCTGTGTGATCCGGAGATCAGCGCTGCCAACATGGATTTCCTGGGCTACAGTGTCCCCGCTTCCGCTTCCAAGGAATATCTGGACCCGGAGCTGGCCGCCAACCCGGTTGCCTATCCGTCTGAAGATGCCCTGCGCAACGCCTCCAGCTTTGACAATCTTCCGGAAGAGACTTCCCGTCTGATGGAAAGCTTGTTCATGGAAGTCAGAAACGGCTAACAAAACACAAAACTGTGCGTGCATTCTGCCCGCACAGTTTTTTTCCCGAAAAACGGAAATCCCCCGGTGCCAGGGGAGGCACCGGGGGATTCCGCAAAAGGGTTTGGAAAGAAGAGAGGTAGAAAAGAGGATCTACGGAGTTTGAAAGGAGCGGCTCACGGCTTCCGCAACCTTTCTGTTATTAAGATACTTTTTGGTTTTGAACGTCCAATAACAGAATTGAAAACAAAAAACGACAAATTTATGAACAATCCCCGATTCTTCGCAAACAGATGCCCCGCCGGTATTTTCGCCGGCGGGGCATCTTTAATCTGATTAAATACTGGGGAAGATCAGGGTGACCTTGAACAGGTCGCCGTCCACCAGCAGCTGCAGCTGTCCCTTCTGCAGCTCCATCAGGCTCTTGGCAATGTTCAGCCCCAGGCCGCTGCCTTCGGTATTCCGGGAACCATCTCCCCGGACGAAGCGCTCCATCAGCTCGTCGGCTTCCACATTCAGTTCTTCCCGGGAGATGTTCTTCAGGGAAAGGATGACCTTTCCTTCCGTCTCCAGCAAATCCACATACAGACGGGTTCCGGGCATGGCATACTTTACCGCATTGCCCAGCAGGTTGCTCAGCACCCGCCAGACCAGCCGCCCGTCGGCCCGCATATACACCGCTTCTTCGGTATGCCGGAACACGGGAATCAGCTGGGCTCTGTCCAGCTTGTCGGCAAACTCGCCCAAGGCCTGGTTTACGGACTCCACCGCATTGACCTCGGTGATCTCCACAGTCATATTACCGGTGTTGGCCTTGCTCATTTCCATCAGGTCCTCAATCAGCTTCTTCAGCCGCTGGGACTGACGTTCCAGAACTTCCAGATATGCCGCTTCCTCCTGCTGGGTATGGGGCCGTTGGAGCAGGTCCACATAGTTGATAATGGAGGTCAGCGGGGTCTTGATGTCGTGGGAAACATTGGTAATCAATTCGGTTTTCATCCGCTCGGATTTCAGCTGCTTCTGGGCTGCGGCCACCGCCACACCGGCAAGATCATTCAGATCTTCCGCAAAGTCCCGGAACACGCCAACCATCTGCTGGTCATCCACTTTGATATCCAAATCTCCCCGGCTCATCCGCCGGGTGCTTTCCATCAGGGTTCCGAAACTCCGTGCGCCATACAAAATCAGCACAACGTCCGCCGCCAGGAACAACAGGGTAAAGAATACGGAGCGAACCGCCACTGCCAGAAGCATCAGCAGGAAGATACCAAAGCCGCAGGCCAGCCACTGCCA